>DAOQVG010000233.1:0-3737 GCA_035341435.1 Smithellaceae bacterium | reverse complement strand
TGTGCGCGGTGCGGTGGAGAGGAATCTGGGGTGGCGTGTTGACCACATTCTGGCCACGGAGTCTTTAGCTTCAAGTTCGCAGGTTTGTAATATTGACCTGCCGACGAGGATTAAGGAAAAACCATCTGATCATGTTGTTCTGTATGCTGAATTTAATTAAAAAAATAAATCATTCCGTCTCTTGCGAGGTGATAGAGTATGTACGAAATGGATGAAATTAAACGTATCAACCAGGAAATATCTGTAAAGTTCGGTATCATAGAGGTGCATATCGCCCACGCTAAAAGCATAACGGGACTTTTCGAAACGTTGTTTGCCGATATAGAGAAGGAATTTGCCGTGCCTTTTGTCTGGTTGACGCTGGTGGATAAGGAAATTACCGCCCCGATTATTGAGGCTGTACAATCTTCCGCCGTGCTGCAAAACAGACTGGGCGTAATTCCCGAGGATCTGTTTGCCCGTGTTCTTACCGATGGATTGCAGCCGGTTTTAGCCAACAAAGATTTGCAGCCTTTTTATAAATTACTGCCTTCCACCAACAAGTTTTTTGTCAAATCTCTGGCCGTTATACCGCTTTATATTAATGATGAATTAATAGGCAGTTGGAATAATGGAGATGTTTTGAGTGATCGCTACCTGCCGGATATGGACACCAGATTATTGCAGCAACTGGGGCAGAAGATTTCCGCCCGCCTGACTGAACTTGTCCCGAAAGCAAAATAACTTTTCATTGCTTGACAAAGACTTCAAGCTGGGATAAGCATGTTTGCACTGGGTTACCCGCGAGGGCTGTGACCGGTTCCAAATCAAGTTATTGAAATCATTTCTGATTTTGAATGGGAGCAGGGGAAGACGGTGAAAATCCGTCGTGGATCCGCCGCTGTAACCGGGGACAAAAGTCGCAGAAAGCCACTGTTTGTTAAAAATGGGAAGGCGCGACAATTTGGTTGATCCGGAAGCCAGAAAACCTGCCTGGAACAATGGTGCTTTTTAAACTATTAAGGACATAGCAGGCATCGTTAAGAGTGGATGGAAAACGGCATCCCCGGCCTTATTCAGGTTCGGGGATTTTTTATTTAAGGAACAAGCAGATGGCGAAGAAGCTGGTCATGATCAGGCATGGTGTGCTGGACAGGAAATATCATGGCCGTTTTATGGGTAAGACGGATGTCGGCTTGTCCGCAATAGGGCAAAAACAGGCGGAGGCTCTGGCCTTACCGGTGGGCAGTCTGAAAGAAGCTCATTTTATTGTCAGCCCCCTGCGCCGCACGCAGGAGACCGCCCGGCTGGCGCTGGCGGCATCGGGACAAACGTTTGATATAGATGATGATTTGCGCGAAATTGATTTCGGTTTGTGGGAAAAGAAGACCTTTGCTGAAATCAGCACGACGGATCCGGCCGGCGTCGAGCAGTGGAGCAATTTTGACCATGATTTTGTCTTTCCCGGCGGCGAAGCTATTAAATCCTTTATTGAACGTGTGCGCACGGCGGCGCAGCGCATTGCCCGTGATCCGGCCCCTACGGTGACAGTCATTACCCACGGCGGCATTATCCGTTTTTTTATCTGCCACTATCTCGGTCTGGATATGCGCAATTACCTGCTCTTCGACGTTCAACCGGCGTCCCTTTCCATCATGACTCTCTATGATGGACAAGGGATACTTAACAGTCTCAATGACTTATGTCATCTGGAGGGTGGCGATCGTGGCTAAAATTGTTTTCATTACCGGCGGCAGCCGCAGCGGGAAAAGCGATTATGCGCAAAAACTGGCCGAATCTCTGGAAGGACCGCGGGCTTATCTGGCGACGTGTCCGGTTATTGATGCGGAGATGGCCGAACGGTGCCGCAAACACCAGGAAGCCAGGGCCCGTGCAGACTGGGATACTGTTGAAGAAGAGAGAGATCTTGCCGGAGTTTTGAATAACGACCGGGTGCATAAAGTGATGCTGGTGGATTGTCTGACGCTTTGGGTCAACAATCTTATCTATGAAGCTGAGCTCAACGGGCATGTATTGAGGGAAGAAGAAATTGCGGAAAAATGCCGGATTTTGCTTGCCGCCTGTAAAACGTTTACCGGTACGATTATCTTTGTAACAAATGAAGTGGGCATGGGCGTCGTGCCGGATAGTCCCCTGGGCCGGAGTTTTCGCGATATGGCCGGAAGATGCAATCAACTGATTGCCGCTGCGGCGGACGAGGCTGTTTTCGTAGTCAGCGGCATTCCCTTGTATTTGAAAAAAGAGGGAAAATGATCAAGCGTTTTCTGGCGGCGATTCAATTTCTAACCGTATGTCCTTTGCCTGCATCAATCAACATCGATGAGCGGGCTCTTGGCGGTTCCGTGCCGTTTTTCCCGGTGGTGGGCATTATTATCGGCGCGGCTGCAGCGGGTCTGGATTACGGCCTGGGGCATGTTTTGCCGCTGTCCGTTGCCAGCATGCTGCTGGTAATTTTTCTGCTTGCCGTTTCCTGCGCCCTGCACATGGACGGCCTGGCCGATACTGCCGACGGTTTTTTCAGTTCGCGGCCCCGCGAAAGGATTCTCGAAATTATGCGCGACAGCCACGTGGGTCCGATGGGGGTCATAGTAATAGTTTGTGTTTTGCTCTTTAAATTAACTTTGCTTACGGCTGTTCCGCCGGCATCGCGCTGGTGGGTACTGCTGATGACTCCGTTTGCCGGCCGCTGCGCCCTGCTGATCAATATGGCCGTTATTCCCTATGCCCGTCCGGAAGGCGGCTTGGGGACGATATTTTATTCCAGTCGTTCCCGATTGCAGCTGGCTTGGGCGTTTGTGCTGCTTATGGCCATCGGTTGGCTGGCGGCGGGCCCGACTGGCCTGGCCGTTGGTCTTGCGGCTTTTGCCTTCAGTATAATTTTTGCTTTCTATGTGAAATACAAGATTGGCGGATCGACGGGCGATACGCTCGGAGCAGCCTGTGAGTTGACGGAGTTAATTCCGGCAATGGTTTATTTAGTATCGGTGTCTGGAGGGTTGACGAGAATATGACGGATAAACATGGTGGAAATATAATGAAGCTGGCATTGGCGGCGGGAAAGCCGATGCAGGATATTCTTGATTTTTCAGCAAACATCAATCCCCTTGGTGCGCCGGACTGGCTGCGGCCCCTGATCAGCAGTTGCATCAGTTCACTAGTCCATTATCCTGATCCCCATTGCACCGAACTTAGAAACGCTATCGCCGGGAAATTCGGAATAACGACCGGCGAAGTTATCGCCGGCAACGGTTCGACGGAAATTCTTTATCTTCTTCCCCGGATTCTTTCCGCCTCCCGCGCCATAATTCCGGTTCCTTCTTATCTTGATTACGCCTCGGCGGTGGAATTGAGCGGCATAAAGGTAGAGAAGATGCTGCTCGCGGAAGAAGAGGGTTTTGCCCTCAATATTCCGCATTTGGCGAAGGAGCTGCGGGGCGGTGAGATCGTTATCGTCGGGCAGCCTAACAATCCCACCGGTTTTTTCTGCAAAGAAGATGACTTGAGAAAGCTGGCCCTGAATCATCCGGACACAACTTTTATTGTGGACGAATCCTTTATCAATTTTATTGAAGAGGCCCAAAGCCGATAAAAGACAGACCATCCAACGTTGTCGTTCTCTTTTCTCTGACCAAATTCTACGCTATTCCAGGATTGCGGCTGGGATTTACCATGACCGACCGCCGCATCATCGAACAGCTCAATAAGATATTACCCCCCTGAACAATAAATACGATTGC
>DAOQVG010000232.1:0-3748 GCA_035341435.1 Smithellaceae bacterium | reverse complement strand
AGTGCTACAACCAACAATACCAAACGCTTCATCTTAAATCCTCCTTTAAATTTGTTTTCATTTTTATATCACCCTTAAAGAGTAAGGGATCTTATTTTTCCGGCTAATCGATGTTCACAGGGAAATCAGTCTTGCCTGCAGCACCGAGCCCTGTTTATTTTCGGAGTTTCTATTAGCAATCTACATGCCAAACAAACAATTTTCCCAACAATCATATGTCCTTAAAATTGTTTGCTAATTTGTTTTTACCTTTTTTCAGTTTTTCGGGAAATTGGCGATGCGGGGATTACTTACCCACGGAGTGGGATTTTTTTCATCAGCGCAGCCTTGATTCCAGGCGCTGGAATTATTTAAAGTTCGCAGATTATATCCGTAATTGAACGAGCTCAGCCAAAAATTTTTCTAAAGAAACTTTCTTTTTTCTTGGGATAATAGATATCTCCCTCATAATCGACTATTAATTTGCCGTCCAGATGGTCGGTTTCATGCTGAACAATACGGGCGACATAATCCACATATCTTTTACTGATTTTCTCCCCTTTGGCGTTCAGGGCGCGCACCTTAATCTCCGGAAAACGGCTGATTTCGACCTGAATATCCGGGCAGGATAAGCAGCCTTCGGCCATTTTTACTTTTTCGCCGCGCGCCTGGGTTATCCGCGGATTAATCAGCACTTCATACTCGTCGGGCTTGATTTTACCTTTTTCCTCGAAGCCTTTGATACGGAAAACAATAATTCTTTTGCTGATGCCGATTTGCGGAGCGGCTAGACCGGAGGCATCGTCCCTGGCCAAAAAAGAATCAATAAGAGTCTGGACGTCGCCGCGTGCTTCCTTGTCGAGAGGCGCGGCAATTTCCGAACACTTTTTCCGTAAAACGGCGGTGTCCTCTTTATCGATGCCTTCTTCATTCCACAACGTTAAAACTCTGTTTTTAACCATTAATTTACCACCTGTTAAATATTTCGTTCGGGCTATAACATCTATTGGTCGTTATTTCAAGGAATTGTAGCTTGCAATAACAGCCCCTCTTTTGCTAAACACCTTATTCCAGTTCTATTTAATATTAAGAGGTAGATTTGACAAATCAAATAATCACCAGAATTGCCAAAAATCAGTTCGCCCAGGCGTTGAAGTTTGAAGAAGGCCCCGTTCCTTCCCTGCCCCCCTGCACCGATAAGAAACAGCGCCTTCTCTACATCCACATTCCTTTTTGTGAAGAACTCTGTCCCTATTGTTCCTTTCACCGCGTACGTTTTGATGAGAAGCCGGCCCGCAGGTATTTCCGGGCGCTGTGCCGAGAGATTCAGCTTTACCGGGAGAAAAATTACTCCTTTACCGGCATCTACACAGGCGGAGGAACACCCACTGTTTTGATTGATGAATTAGCCGGTATGCTGCAATACGCCCGCGAGAACTTTCCCATCCGGCAAATATCGGTGGAAACGAACCCCAACCATCTGACACCGGAAAATATAACCATTCTGCAGCAGGCCGGGGTCAATCGCCTCTCCGTCGGCGTGCAGACCTTTAACGACGATCTGCTGAAAAAAATCGGCCGTCTGGAAAAATACGGCTCCGGGGAAGTAATCGCCGAAAAGCTCGCCGGAATTCAAGGCAGCTTCGATACCGTCAACGCCGACATGATTTTCAACTTTCCCACGCAAACACCGGAACTGCTGGATGCCGATCTGAATATCCTGCTGAAATTAAAAATGCAGCAGATAACTTTCTATCCGTTAATGGTTTCTTCCATAACCCAGGGTCTAATGGACAGGACAATCGGAACGGTTGATTTCAACCGGGAAAAAAAATTATATAAGGAGATCGCCCGACGTCTATATAACGATTACGATTATTCCTCGGCCTGGTGCTTTTCACGTAAGAGCAGTAAGGAAGCGATGATTGACGAATACGTCGTCGATTACGATGAATATGCCGGGCTGGGCAGCGGCGCCATAGGTTTCTTCCGGGGAACCTGCTACGCCAATACGTTTGACATCAACCAGTACATCGCTTCCCTGGAGCAAAATATAGTTCCCCTGATGGCCTCCCGCAGCTTTAATCTCCACGATCAAATGAGCTATGACTTTTTGATGAGGCTTTTCAGCACAAAAATCAATGTAAACGAACTGGAAAAAAAATATGACGGAAAATTTTTGAGATCGCTGTGGAAGGAGTTGATCGCCTTTACGCTGGCCGGTTCTTTCCGTTATTTATCGCCGGAGTTACACTTGACACCGCGGGGTCGCTATTTCTGGGTGATCATGATGCGGGAATTCTTTATCGCTGTGAATAACTTCCGCGAGTATTGCCGCAAACAGGCGGGCATCAACTGATGTCATTTATGAGGAATATTTCGATTAAATTCTGATCGGCCAATAAATTATTACTGGAAATCAATTTGGATTTATCACCTATTTCTGGAACTCCTAAGCAACAAGCCGTGCATGAACTTCGTTGTTTATTTTTGAGCCTATGGCTTTTTCCGTTATTTTCAAATCATAACTTGTTTGCAGATTAAGCCAGAACTGAGCAGTTGTTCCCAAATAACGCGCAAGACGAAGCGCCGTATCGGGCGTAATGGCACGGCGTTCACGCACAATATCGTTAATTCGCGGAGCCGGAACTTTAAGTTCCATTGCCAGCGCATGTGCACTCATTCCCAGCGGTACGAGGAATTCCTCGCGTAATATTTCGCCGGGATGAATGGGCCGCATTTTATTTTTTACAGTCGTCATCTGGACTCCTTTAATGATGATCTATAATTTCCACATCAAAGGCATCACCGTTTTCAAAGCGAAAACAAATCCGCCATTGATCATTGATGCGAATACTCCAGAATCCTTTGCGATTACCACGCAGTGCCTCGAGGCGGTTGCCCGGTGGAGAACTTAAATCCTCCAATGTGTAAGCGTTATCCAGCATCTGCAGTTTTCTCTCCGCTACCATGGAAATTGGTTTGAACTTTCGCGGGCATTTACCTTCAAATAAAAGCTGCGTGTCTTTGCCATGGAAAGATTTAATCATAAAAATTATTATATAACGTCATACGTTAAACGTCAAATGAAAAGCTTAATTCGGAACATGTATTTCCCTTGAAAAAGACCATATAATGTTTTAATCATTTCGCGTAGTATGCGTGTCTCGATTTGTTGCGGTTGAACATCCGCGTCATATTGTTTAACATTGCGTAAATATTTTTAAAAGTGATTAAATATTATGTCCTCGGGAATGGATAAACAGTTTACGGTTGACCGCAGTCAAAGCGGCCGGCGGCTCGACGTATTTCTGACGCAAACAGATCCGTCCCTTTCCCGCTCCCGGATTAAGCGCGCCATTGAAGAAGGTGAAGTACTGGTCAACGACCTTGCGCCCAAACCCAGTCAGCGTTTGAAGGAAGGCGACTTGATCCGGCTTAATTTGCAGACGGCCAAAGAAGCTCTCGCCCTCCCGCAGGAAATTCCCTTAAACATAATTTACGAAGACGCGGCGATCATCGTCGTGAATAAAGAAGCGGGAATGGTCGTTCATCCGGCTCCGGGCAATTATGATCATACTCTGGTGAACGCCCTGCTCTTTCATTGCTGCGATTTGTCCGGCATCGGGGGCGTTTTGCGTCCGGGAATCGTTCATCGTCTGGACAAGGGAACTTCCGGGTTGATTGTGGCGGCCAAATCCGACGCGGCGCACCAAAGCCTTGCGGCTCAATTTAAAAACCATGAAGTCGAAAAAACCTACTTGGCGCT
>DAOQVG010000231.1:0-3752 GCA_035341435.1 Smithellaceae bacterium | reverse complement strand
ATATCCTCCTGTATTTTATTGTTTTAACAAATACTTATATTAATGCCCAAATGCCATATATTTAAGAATATATTTTTTTATATCCGTTAGTTGTAGAACGAAATAAAAAAACAACGCGAAAAAAATCCAGATCTCTACACCACATTGATATAGTAAAATAAATTTATCGATATATGGTGTTCTTATAGCTAAATGTATAATTTCATACTCAAATATTCTATGGTGACCAAGCTAAGTCGCCTTTAGAATAAAGACAGCAAAAAGCTGGGAGCTTTTTCATAATCGAAAAGTTATATGATGAGTGGTTCCAGTATGGTGGCCATTCTTTCACCTTCAGGCTTCATCCGGGGTAGTGTATGCGATTTTCTGAAAATATTGATCAGTGGGTCAAGGCGCTGTCCTTACTGGGCGCCGTTGTCGCCTTCGCGTGGGGCGTTATTCAGTTCGTTGCGAGCCAACAAGCTCAAGAGGAAACACGGCGTATCGAAGCAACCAAGCCATTCCTCGAACGCCAGCTAAGGTTATACACGGAGGCAACTCAGGCTGCTGCCACCTTGGCCACTTCGAAGAATCGGCAAGAACTTGATGCTGCAACCAAAAAGTTCTGGTCGCTCTACTGGGGCGAATTGGCTCTGGTGGAGGATAAGCGTGTGGAAGCGGCGATGGTCCAGTTTGGCCGCGCACTTGATGCAGGCAGTTCCGGCCATGCGCTTCAAAAAGCTTCGCTTGCCCTAGCCCATGCATGCCGAGACTCTCTCGCGGAGTCATGGGGTGTCAAGCAATGGCGCAACCCACACAAAGACAATAGCAAGTAACACCTAAATTCATTTCCTTCCACCGGATCGATGCAAGCCGCGCTTGCGCGGGTCAGCTTCGGATTGTTCATCCTTTTGAATCTTACTAGCCGAATGTTGTGATAAATTCAGATGAAAAGATTGATACATGCAATTTCCGGAGCACGTACTACGAAAAGGAAGAAATAAAAACGCTTTTGGAAATGATTGAATAAGGGAAATAAAAAACCACGTAAGCAGTTGTTTATCAAGGGAGATTTTCGTGACGATCTTTCATAGCATATATCATGAGCCGGGAAAAGTAACGATTGATGATAAGACATGCTCGCAGTGCGGCTTGTGCGCCGGTATATGTCCGGCAAAAGTATTGATAATGGAAGAAGGCAGGTTGCAGGTTTCGGATAAAAGTCTGTTCGGCTGCATCGCCTGCGGTCATTGCATGATGGTGTGCCCGACAGGAGCCATCACGGTGTCCGGGCGGGGAGTTTCACCAAAAGACCTGATGCCGCTGCCCGATCTCGGCAAGAAGGCCAATGTCGATCAACTGGAAGCACTTATGCGGGCACGTCGCAGCGTCCGCCATTTTCGCGAAAGCCCGGTCGATCCTAAACTGGTCGAACGTGTTGTAGAGCTCGCGTCGACTGCTCCGATGGGTATTCCGCCGTGGGATGTCGGCTGCGTAAGCGTTATCGGACGCGAGGAAGTGCGAAGGGTTGCGGGCGAGATAATCAAGGGTTATGAAGGTTTTCTCCAGATTTTCAGGCCGTGGCTTCTGGCTGTGATGCGGCCTTTCATAGGAAAGGTGAAATATGAAATGTTAGCCGGTTTTATCCATCCTCTGGCGCAGACGTATGTCGATGAACACCGGAAGGGGCATGACAAACTCTTCTATGATGCGCCTGTCCTGTTGATTTTTCACCATTCTCCTTACACTGATGTGCTGGATGCGGGCATTGCCTGCACCTACGCGATGCTGGCAGCGGAATCATTAGGACTCGGCAGCACAATAATAGGCGGAGCTCCGCCCATTTTACAGCGGAATCGGTCATTATGCAGGCGGTTGGGTATCCCGGATTCCAACAAACCGTCGATGGCCTTGATTCTCGGACATCCGGCAGTTCGTTTTCACAAAACAATTCGCCGGCGTTTTGCCCATTTAAGTACTATCTATGCCGGGCAACTTAAGTCATCATGACAAAGAAATGCAGATTAGGGCGACGAGATTGAGAGACCGATGAATATCTTAAAATTATTTAATATTACCAAGCGACCAAAGGTTTACGAAACAGGTTCTTCTACGATGTGGACCGATCCGTACATATCAAAGCAACTACTCAAATATCATTTGGCTTCAGATAATGACATGGCAAGCAGAAGCAATGAAAAGATTGAACTAATCGTTGATTGGATACAGCAAATGCTTGGGAAAAATAATATTGATATTCTTGATCTGGGTTGTGGGCCGGGACTATATGCAGAAAGATTTGCCATCAAAGGGCACAAAGTTTCAGGAATTGATTTTTCAGAAAATTCGATCAAGTATGCAAAAAAGAGTGCTGCAGAGAATAATCTGGATATAGAATACATGCAAATGGATTATCGGGAACTCAAAATAATAGAGAAATATGATTTGGCGGTTTTAATATATTTGGACTTTTGTGTATTGAATCCTGATGATGCAAAAAATGTATTGAAAAACATATATAAGAGCCTGAAACCAGAAGGAATGCTTTTACTAGATGTGATAAATGAAAGAAATATCGACTCAAAAATTATGCCCCAGTCATGGGAGGTTGCAGAATCGGGTTTTTGGAAAGAAACTCCGTATATAGCCATGTCAAGGGGATATCATTATCCGGAAGAAAAATTACTGTTGAATCAGCATATTGTGATTGATTCAGAAGAGAAGGTTGACAAATACAATTTCTGGAGCAGGTACTACGAAGAGGAAGAAATGAAAACGCTTTTGGAAATGATTGGATATAGGGAAATAAAAAATCACGAAAGTATTTTACCACCCGGTGATTGCTGGAATGGAGAGAACGTGACTTTCTATACGGCGAAAAAGTAAGGAAAAGAAATAAGCGCCCTTAATCTTTAATTTCTTTGACTCTTGCCGGAAGCGTTTTTGATGAATACGAAGGCTTATGAAAGGCATATTCAAAACAAGGCTTCGCCCTGAACTTTTTGCTTCCATGTTAAGAAAATAGACATGATGTTAAGGACCTACATATTTATAATTCTGAACGAAGTAAATAACCTGCAACAGAACAAGGGGTTGCAACCCCTTGTTCCATACGAGAGATTCTTCGGATTATGTCTCTAAAAAAGAACTTGAGAAACATTCTCATAAGCTGGAATCCAGAAAGAGCAGTATCTTTAACATTATCTATCCCATCCCCGATCCTGAGATTATTAAATTGACTAATCTACCGGATTGATTTAAATATTTGACCGAATTATACGTAATTTTCGGTGACTAGATTTCTAAAGGGGTTGTTGCCCAAATCTCTTTAGCTCTTCCCGGAAACACTTTTGTTGAATTATAAGACTCGCGAAAGGTGACTGCGACCTGACTTTTTTATTGCCATGTTAAGAAAATAGACCTGACCCTATGGTTCTACATAAATGGTAACTATTTTACCCTGTCACATCAGCTTGATCGACGATGCAAGTGATGCAGTTCAAGATGTAATTGTTAACTCCGACAGACTCCTAGGGTTTCCTCATTATTCGTGCTGATTTATATAAATAAACAACATTATAACAAATCATATGAAAACAACAAACATACTAAAACTAACGTCACGTAGTGCAATATGGAATCTCGGAAATGAAATTCTTTATCAACTCTGTCGGGAATACCCGGATCACAAGTCTCCTGAAGTAATCACCGCCAAAATATGGCTGATCGGCCGATCTTATGCCGCTGCAATTGAGCGCGGAAGGACGGTAGAA
>DAOQVG010000230.1:0-3774 GCA_035341435.1 Smithellaceae bacterium | reverse complement strand
ACTATCTTCCAGGAACTGGTGCGTCCCATCAAATCATACTCGGAATTTTTGCTTCTTCCTTCAATCAATACTTTCTGGATGCTTCCTTCCAACTCCATATTTTTTTGCATTGTGTGTCTGTTCTGCAGATCCTGCAAATATTTCAACCTTTGTTGTTTTTCCGGCTCACTTATTTTCCCTTCCAGACTCTCGGCGGCGGTGCCTTTCCTTTCCGAATACTTAAATGAAAACGTAGAATCAAACCTGATTTTTTCCATCATGTCAATGGTTTCTTGATAATCTTTCTCCGTTTCCCCCGGAAAGCCGACAATGATATCCGAAGTTATACTTATGCCCGGACATACCTGACGCAGACGCTCAACTTTTTTCAGATAGTCCTCGCGGGTATACCCCCGGTTCATCAGCCGTAAAATTCTGTTCGAACCGGATTGCACCGGCAGGTGTATGTGTTCACATAACTTTTTCTCTTCGGCAAAGCAGTTAATCAGCGCCTCCGATAAATCGCGGGGATGCGACGTAGTGAAGCGGATGCGTTCAATGCCTTCTATCGCACCTATTTCCTTAATCAACTGCGCAAATGTAGTTTGTTTTTCCAGCGTATTGCCGTAGGAATTAACATTTTGCCCTAAAAGGGTCACTTCTTTGATGCCGGCGCTCGCCAGTTTCGTTATTTCTTCGATAATACCTACCGGCGGCCGGCTGGTCTCGCGACCACGCAGATAGGGAACCACGCAGTACGCGCAGAAATTATTACATCCCTGCATAATACTGACAAACGCGCTTCTGGCACCATTTGCCGGCGGTGCGTAAATGCCGATGGACATACATGATTTATGAAAATCAATTTTCGTGATTTTCTCTCTGTTTTTTTCTACGGTGGCCACCATCTCCGGCAAACGATGGATATTATGCGTCCCGAAAACAAAGTCGAGATGTTGTATCTTTTTATGAAATTTGCTGCCTAAATGCTGCGCCAGACAACCACCCACCCCGATTACCAGGTTTGGATTCTGCTTTTTGAGTAAACCGAATCTACCCAGTTCGCTGTAAGCCTTTTGCGCCGCCTTTTCCCTGATCGCGCAGGTATTGAGAAGCACCAGATCCGCCAGCTTCACGTTGTCGGTCGTTTTATAACCGCAATCCGCCAGCAGCGCCGCCATCTGTTCGGAGTCGTGAACATTCATCTGGCAGCCAAGTGTATGGATATATAATAATTTATTTTTCATAACGGAAAGTCTTCAAGCAAGTTTTCAATATCAGTTATTAGACTTAATATTTAGATATTAGTTAGTCAATTGCTTTTTGGAGCAGATTACTTAAGCGCCCGTATTCCGCCACGGAAAGTGTTTCCCCCCGGCGCCTGCCGTCAATTCCGGCGGAGGCAAGAATATATTTCAGGTTGTTTTCTCCAATATCCTTGATAATGCTGAAATTCCTCAGGTTATTGAACAGCATTTTCCGGCGCTGGGCGAAGGCCGCCTTTACTAATTGCGTGAAAAGAATCTCATCATACAACTCCACCGCCGGCTCTTTTAAAAAAAAACCTTTCATTACGGCCGACTCCACTTTAGGGCGCGGGTAAAAACATGCAGCCGGAACATCAAATACTTTTTCCACTGACGCAAACATCTGTAAAAGTACGGACGGCACTCCGTAGCTCTTATTGTCCGGCCCGGCCACCAGTCGCGCAACCACTTCTTTTTGCAGCATTAAAACAAAGTCACTGATTGCCGACCGAAAGTTTAATAAATGAAAAATCACCGGACTTGATATGTTGTAAGGAATATTACCTATCACTTTAATTTTGCAATTGTATGTATTTGATATTGAATCAAAATTATATTTCAATACATCCCCGGAATGGATTTCCGCATTAGGATAACCGGCCAGTTTATCCTTCAAGACCTCAACCAGGTTTTCGTCCAGTTCCACTGCTACAATTTTCCGGCATTGCTGCGCCAGATTTTCCGTTAAGACACCAATGCCGGCGCCGATTTCCACCACGACATCTTCAGCGGATATTCCGGCGGCAGCGACGATTTTATGAATTATATTCTGGTCCAGAAGAAAAGACTGGCCTAGTTTCCGGCGGGGCTTGATATGGTATTGTTTAATTACATCTTTGGGTGTGCCGGCCATAAAATTACGTCAACGGCCAACGTGATACCGCATTCAAATCCAGGGAGTCGCTGCGGCCGCTGACCAGCATAATCTCCCCGATAGCGGCAATCATCGCGGCATTATCGGTGCATAAAACAGCCGGCGGAATAAACAGCTCCATATTTGCAGCGATTGCCGCAGCGGCGAATTTTTCCCGCAGCCTGCCGTTGGCGGCGACGCCTCCGCAAACCACGATGCGATGAATGCCGTTGTCCCTGGCAGCCTGAATTGTTTTTTCGATCAGCACATCGACAATAGCTTCCTGATAACCTGCCGTTACATCCGGCAACTGACTTTCTTCAAAATCACGCCCCCTTTTCTTCAGCATCGTCAGCAGAGAAGTTTTTAAGCCGCTGAAGCTGAAATCCGGAGAATCCTTCATAGGCCGGGGAAAAGCCACCGCCTGCGGATCGCCCTGCTTGGCCAATTTGTCAATGACTACTCCACCGGGGTAGCCTAAATTAAGCAGCTTGGCCGCTTTATCAAACGCCTCACCGGCGGCATCATCCCTTGTCTGGCCCAACAATTTAAATTCATGATAATTTTCAACCAGATAAACATTGGTATGGCCGCCGGAGACAATCAGAGCGATAAAAGGAAACTCCGGAGTGCTTTCGGATAAAAAAGAAGCGGCGATATGGCCCTCCAGATGATTGACGCCCGCCAGCGGAATATTCAACGCAAAAGCCAGAGCCTTGGCTGTAGACAAACCGATTAACAGCGAGCCGATAAGACCGGGTCCGCGGGTTACGGCAATGCCTTCAATTTCCTTGATTGTCACCCCGGCATCTTCCAGGGCTTCCTGCACGACAAAATTTATTGCCTCGATATGTTTGCGTGAAGCAATTTCCGGCACGACGCCGCCGTACTTACAGTGATCTTTAATTTGTGATGCTACGACGCTGGACAACAAATTCCCGCGGGAAATTACCGCCGCCGCCGTTTCATCACATGATGATTCAATTCCTAAAACCAGCATTTATCTTCCATTTCCATTTATTTATTTTCTAATTATGATGGACTCGTAAAAAGTCACAAAACTAACAATTTTCAGACGACCTCGTAAAAAGACCGCAGGCAAGGCGTGCGAATCATGAGGAAAGAGGCGTACTCAGCGTACGCCGCAGTGACGAATGATGAAGCGCAACGCAGCATCCGGCCTTTTTACGAGGTCGTCAAATATTTCTTTGCGAAAAAGAAAGATAGCATATATAAAAGACTATTGAATTTGTAAATACACTTTTACTTTTACTGCGAACATAAATACGAGGATATTACATTCATGGAATTTAAGACGGATTTTTTAATTTTAGGAAGTGGAATTGCGGGATTAAGTCTGGCCATTAAAGCAGCAACTCTGGGCAGTGTCGCCCTTGTCACTAAAAAAGAAAAATCAGAGTCCAACACAAACTACGCCCAGGGCGGCATCGCCGCCGTTACCGATAAAACCGACAGTTTCGCCGAACATATAAACGATACTCTGGTTTGCGGCGCCGGCCTCTGCAAAAAAGAAGTCGTGGAATTCATCGTCCGCGAGGCTCCCGACCGCATCGCCGAACTCATTGAATGGGGTGTCGAATTTACCAAGGTGGAAGCGCCGCCATATCTGTATGA
>DAOQVG010000229.1:0-3782 GCA_035341435.1 Smithellaceae bacterium | reverse complement strand
GGCATCCAACGGTAAGTAATATTGATACAGTTCCGGCCGGTTGACGGGAAACGGCACAATTATAAATTCAGACAGGGGAATCCCGCCTTCAACGAGAGCCGACCGGAGTAGTACGGTACGTTCGTAGTAGGTAAGAGGATTGGCTGCTGCACTGCTCCTGGCGGGGTCGGCCGGATCTGCCTTGGTAAGAACAGGGTCGGGGTTGGTGATGCCCACAATGAGATGGCGGCACAGCGCTTTACCGGCAAGAAGATATTTCATGTGGTCCAGATGGAGGATTTGGAACCGGCCGTGGATAACGCCCGTTTCGTATGGCGGGCGGGGCAAATATTTTTCTCCTTCGGTCATTCGTCTTTTCCTCCCGCGCCGGGGCCTTCTTCGTTTAATGAAAACCAGGAATAGTTTCCCGGCCAGAAGGGCTGATCGTCTTCCGTATCCATGGTTCCCATCAATTTTGCCCGGTCCAGATAATTGAGAATAAGATACATCATTTCCTTGCCGCGCACCATTGACAGCGCACCCGTCGCAGCCGACACCTCGTCAAAAGATTCGACGCGGTCCCGCCTCACGCCGCAGCCGTGCATCACAAGCGGCACCGGTTCCCCGGAGTGGACAAGCGATCCTTCACTGGGCGTGGAATGATCCGATGTGACGATCACGAGAGTGTCCGGATCGTCCAGAAATGAACCGATCTGTAGGGCGATCCCCCGATCCAGAGCTTCGATGACG
This sequence comes from Smithellaceae bacterium, assembly GCA_035341435.1. Lineage (GTDB taxonomy): Bacteria > Desulfobacterota > Syntrophia > Syntrophales > Smithellaceae > MVRV01. The sequence goes on along the minus strand of DAOQVG010000229.1, from coordinate 3,053 downwards.
GATTTTTTCAGAAAAGGATCTTTGCGATGAGCTGCTTCATCCGGCGCTTTGGTATGGACGTGGATAAAATCATAGGTTTCGAGAGCGTCGCGGGCCTGCACCAGACGCCGGGCGATTTCTTCTTCGGGGTCGTCGGATTCTTCGCCCCGGATAAAATCCAGCCCCAGATAGGTGGACATGCCTTTGAAAAGAACGCCCGCGGAAACGGAAAGCCCTTTGAGGCCGTAACGCTCGGAAAAAGAGGAAATGTGCTTGATCCGTCCCGCCCTCTGGGTGACCAGACCGTTTGCAGGCAAGAGGCCGAGCTGCCGCCGTGCCTGATTGATGGTGTGACCGTCCAGCCGCCGGTATATGTCGATGAGATATTTCGAAAGAGCAGCGGCCGTCCTGCACGCGGACGCATCGTGCGTGAACGGTTTCCAGGGCACGACGGACATCATGGGCCGTCCGTCCGCCATGTGGTTTGTGTCGGTGATATAGGGGCTCACATCCCCCGTCATCTTCAGCACGCCGAAAGGCCCCTTCACGGGATGGAACTCAATCCGGATGTCCGCACCCCAGGGTTGGGTTACAGCGGGAAGGAGGGCCGCAATTTCGTCGTGCGACGCTTCGGTCACGTTTTTTCTGACAAACAGAAAACCTTTATCCTCGTAGAGGCTGGCCAGGTGAGCCAGCAGAGCCACATCTTTATCAGACAAGGGGATACCGGCTCCAAGAGCTTCCAGCGCGCCCCGGCCGGGAAAATCATCGGGATCGAAGCCGAAAATCGAGAAATGCGCGTTTTCGCTGGGCAGCGCCTGACCCAGGCGCGCCGCATGGTAAAGTCCGTTGACACCGGCGCGGGCCAGGGCGTCCAGTGCGGGTGTATGAGCGGCCTGCAGAGGGGTTTGATGCCCCAGCGAGGCAAAGGACCGGTCTCCCAAACCATCGAGAATAATCAGCACACATTTCTTCATCAGGCCTCCCTGCACTTTTTTTGCCGTTCGGGCGGTAATTGTTGAACCGAAACTATTCCATATGGGAATAAAACGCCCGGTGTTATTCTATTAATCTATTGGTATTATTGCAAAATAAGCTATATAGAGTCAACATGATTTTCGACCTTCACGTACACACAACCCATTCGCCGTGCAGCAAACTCCGGCTGGATGAAATCATCAGCCTGGCCCGAACGCGGGGGCTGGACGGAGTTGCCATCACTGATCACAACAGCATGGAATGCTGCCGGGAAGTTATCGAAGGAATTCAGGACAATGGAATATGCCTGCTTGTCGGCATGGAATACGATACGCCGGAGGGGGATTTTCTTCTGTTCGGTTCTTTTGAGGATCTTAAAACGGGTCTTTCCGCCAGTGATCTTTTGAGCATCGTCGCGGACAGGCAGGGCGTCGCCATCAGTGCGCATCCATGCCGTGAAGGCAGAAGCCTCAAACCGATGATTTTAAGCCTTGGCGTCTGCCGTATCATCGAAGGGCTCAACGGGCGCAATTCCGACGAGGAAAACCGCAATGTGGAGCAGTTACGCAGGCAGTATCCGCTCTTCCAGTGCGGCGGCAGCGATGCCCACAGTCTGGAGGAGCTGGGACGAACCGCGACGTGCTTTGAAGAAAAAATCACCAGCCGCGAAGAACTGATTGCGGCCCTGAAAAAAGGCCAATATCGTCCCGTTCGGGGAAAAATCGGCTCGCAACTTTAATATTGACAATTATCGTTTAATTACAGCCATTACGGTGTTCATTGGTGAACAATTGGATTATCCGGATTGCTTTGCCCGCTTTTCATAGAGTTTACGCACATAATCGGCCAGGACGGTGGTGGAAAACTCCCGGCTTTGGTAGTCGGGATCAAGAAAATCCATCAACTCCACTTTGATTTCATTAAAATCACGGGTGTTGAAGGAGAAGGAACCGGGGCGGAAAAGTTTATCCGTGCCTTCGATAAAAATCAGCGCCAGCGGGGCGTTGCAGTAATGGGCGATACTGAATACACCCTTGTTAAAAGGCGCCAGTTGTCCGTCGCGGCTTCTCGTGCCTTCCGGAAAGACGAACAGATTGCCGCCGGCTTCCAGATGCTTTTTAATGCTTTCCAGATTTTTAACCATCGCCTCACCCAGCATTTCACTCGGCGCTGAAGGGACGTAGCCGGCATTTCTCATGAACCAGCCGAAAAAGGGAATCTTGAAAAAAGTATTCTTAACGATGGTGCGCTGCTGCGGCAGAAGCGAAATGAGTAAAATAGGATCAAGATAAGACAGGTGATTGCAGACGATTACAGAGGAACGGAGCCGACGGACTTCATCCTGAATGGTAAATCTGGTGCGGGGGATCAACCATTGGGTTAATTTAAAAAAAATTTTCATCTGGATGTGGGTATATTTCTGTATAGCCGCCGCCCGGTTGGCGGAAAAAAAATATGCCGGCAGGTAGCAAAAAAAGAAAAGAACAATAGAACTGCAAAGGTAGTAAGACCATAAAAGCAGGGTAAGGGAAAAATCAGTTATGCGGGAAATACTTTTTTGCAGGTACATTTCAATTTTCAGGACAATTGTCGCAGAAGCAAAATGGTGTTAACGCCGCCAAAGGCGAAGTTTTGAATCGCCGCCGTTTTCACCGGCTGACGGATAATTTTTTGCACATGCCTGAGCATCGCGCATCTTTCGTCGACCTCTTCCAGATTCAGAGTAGGCGCGATAAATCCATCCTGCATCATATAAATTGTAAGAATTGTTTCGATGCTCCCGCAGGCGGCCATCGTATGGCCCATGTATCCTTTTAGACCCACGACATAGGGATGATCGCCGAAAACGCGGCTGATCGCCTGTGCTTCAATGATGTCGCCCATCTTGGTGGCGGTGGCGTGGGCGCTGATTAAATCGACTTCATCAGGATCAATTTTCGCGTTCTCCACGCCGAGTTGAAGTGTGTTGGTTATTCCGTCAAGATTGGGCAGAATCAGATCGCCGCCGTTGTTGTTGCAGGCGAAACCTATAACTTCCGCCAGAATATTGGCGCCGCGCTTTCTGGCGAATTCGTATTCCTCCAGCATTACCGCAC
>DAOQVG010000228.1:0-3804 GCA_035341435.1 Smithellaceae bacterium | reverse complement strand
AAACCGAATCGCGAAGCGTATAAAATACGTTGAGCGATGAGGTATGCAGCGTAACGCAGCAGATGAGCCTTTTTCAACAGCCTGTCAGAGAACAAACCACAGGAAAACACACGCACCGACGATAACATAGCTTGTTTCCAGCAAACCTTCCATCAGGGCTCCCGAAAGCCCCGACCTTCTATCACAAAGTTGAAAACAAATCCATATATATAAAATGCAGGCGGGCAGAATTAAGCTCAGCGATGAAGTCCAGCCGGCGGGATAGGCGGCGAGAAGAATGGCCAATAATATCAATGATATAATTTTTAATACCGTTTTCGTGTGTTCCTTGCCGATCAATACGGGAATTGTTTCTCTGCCGATTAGTTTGTCGCTTTGAATTTCCAGAATATCCGACATCGCTGAGCGGATAAAAACAATTCCAAAGGCAAAAACAAAAGCAACCGCCAGTCCGGCATCGAGAGCATGGTCATTATTCAACTTCGGCAGGATTGCGGTTACTATCCCCCAGGCTGCAGCCATAAAAATGTTTTTCGATCCCGGCAAATCCTTCAAACTTTGAAAACGCCAGCCCGGCAAAAGCACTTTCATGCTGTAAAGAATACCGGTCAGGGAAATGAAAAACAGCAGGCTGAAGGGAAACAGGCCGTCCCGGAAAGCTAAAAGAAGAGCGGCGGACAGAGACAGGGCTGCGGCCAGGAAATATATCTTTTCGTGTTTCAGATATGTTTCCTCCCGGAACGAGTCTAAAAGGCCGCCGGGTTTTCGGCTGACCAGTCTGTTAATAATATGCATGGCATAGACAAAAAAAGAGGCCACGGCCGGACTGGATATGTTGACCGGTATGCTCTGCAGCAGCATGCAGGCCAGGCAAAGACACCCTGCGCCGATTGCCGAGTAAAGATCGGTTTTGATTGCCCAGAGCCAGATATTAAACAGAAAGCCCGGTATTTTAAATTTACGGCCTTTGGCTTCCGTAATTTTATCGATCACTTGATCGATAATCCAATTGGGCGTCGAAGCTCCCGCGGAAATGCCGATGCGGTTATAGGAATCGACATTGATATTTACCAATTCTTCCGCCGTTTCGATATGGAAAGCCGGGGTTTTCTGTTTTTGGGCGAGTTCGGCCAGTCTCCTAGTGTTGGCGCTGTTTTTACCCCCGACGATGAAAATGGCGTCCATTTCACCGGCCAGAGTAAGTATCTCCGCCTGCCGCTGCTCCGTTGAAGAACAAATTGTATTAAAAACAACCGTGTTTGGAAATCGTTCGACAATTTTCCGGACGATGTCGTTGTAGTCGTTCAAATCCTGCGTCGTCTGGGCGACAACACAAATCTTGTCCAACCGGGGCAGACTTTCCACTTCCTTCGCATTGGCGATGGTGATGCCGCGTCCGCCGGTATATCCCAGCAGACCGTTAACTTCCGGATGTTCCTTGTCACCCACAATAATGACGGTATAGCCCAGGGCGGTATGTTTTTTGATGATCGCCTGTACATAGCCGACCTTCGGGCAGGTGGCGTCAATGATTTTGATGCCGCTGTCCTTGATTTTTTTTCTTTCCTGCGGCGCGATGCCGTGCGCCCGGATAATCAGAACGGAGTTATGACAGTCGCTTATCTCGTCGATGCTACCGACCGGCGTTATCCCGCGGTTTTTGAGCAGTTCAATCGTCTGGGGATTGTGAATCAACGGTCCGTATGTATATATGCGGCGGCCTTTTTCATGCTGAGCTATATCCAGCACAATATCCACGGCCCGGCGGACACCCATGCAGAATCCGGCAGTTTTGGCGAGTTTAATTTCCATTGGCTACGGTCTTTTTGGCCAGAATAAAAAACTCCTGATTGCCGGCGGGACCCAGAAGAGATGACGTACAGGTTCCCAAAACCTTCAGGCCGGATGACTTACTGAAATTGACGATTTCCTGCAATATTCGTTTTCTGACCTGCATATCTTTTACAATACCGTGCTTGCTCACTTCCTCCCTGCGGGCCTCAAACTGTGGTTTAATCAGGGCCAGGATAACCCCTTTGGGCGATAGCAGCCTTATGACCGCCGGCAGAACGCTTTTCAGAGAAATGAAAGAAACATCGATTGTGGCGATATCAGGCAATTGATCAAAGTCGGCGCCTTCATAGTAGCGGATATTGGTGCGTTCAATAACGACAACCCGCTTGTCTTCACGCAGTTTCCAGGCCAGTTGTCCGTAGCCGACATCCAGGGCATAGACCTTACCGGCTCCCGCCTGTAAAAGACAGTCGGTGAAGCCGCCGGTGGATGCACCGACATCCAAGGCAGTAAGGCCCGCAACAGTCAGTTTAAATTCAGCCAGTGCTCCCTTCAGTTTTAAACCGCCACGGCTGACGTAGGGATTATCTTCACTTTTGAGATGGATCTGCGCGTCGTCTCCGATAGGAAAATCCGCTTTGTCCGGGTAGGCATCATTTACCCGGACGGCTCTCGCCAGGATAAGAGCGCGGGCTTTTTCCACCGTAGGAACGAGGCCGCGTAAAACAAGCATGTTATCCAAACGAATCTTTTTCGTGGTCATACTTTTATTTTTCTCCTGAATGGACGGCCTCGCAAAAATCTCCAGAGGCAAGGCGTGCGAGGCCTGAGAAGTGAGGCGTATTTCATTGCATACGCCGCAACGCCGAAGGACGAAGCGCAACGCAGCATATGGGGTTTTTTACGAGGCCGTCAGGCAATCATCTCCCTTATCGCGCGCACAATACCTTCCTCATCAAGGCCGTACTTTTCTCTTAATTCGGCCTGAGTTGCGTGTTCCACAAATTCATCGGGAAGGCCCAAACGTTTTACCTGAATATTATTTATATTTTTTTCCGCAAGCATTTCCAGCACGGCGCTGCCGAAGCCGCCCTGCAGTACATTTTCCTCTATTGTGATAATTTTTTTTATTTGCGACGCTGTTTGCGACAGCAGTTCGGCATCGAGTGGTTTGACGAAACGGGCATTGATTACTTTTATATTTACGCCTTCCGCCTCCAAACGCCGGGCGGCGGCAAGGGCGGGGTGGACTGTCGAACCGATGGCGAAAATCGCAAGATCGGAGCCTTCCCTGAGCACTTCACCTTTACCGATGGCCAATGATTTCAGATCGTCTTCGAGGGGGACGCCCACTCCTTTTCCCCGGGGATAGCGCAATGAAACCGGATATTTGCATTCAACGGCGGTTTTGAGCATGTGTTGCAGTTCATTCTCGTCCGCGGGAGCCATGACAACAATATTGGGAATGGAGCGCAAATAGGAGTAATCAAAAATTCCCTGATGGGTGGCCCCGTCCTCTCCCACTATTCCCGCCCGGTCGAGCGCAAAAACGACCGGCAGCTTCTGCAGGCAGACGTCGTGCAATATCTGGTCGTAGGCGCGCTGCAAAAAAGTCGAGTAGATGGCGACCACGGGGATAAAGCCTTCAATGGCCAGACCGGCCGCGAAAGTAACGGCGTGCTGCTCGGCGATGCCCACATCATAAAACCGCTGGGGAAATTCCCGGCTGAACTGATCCAGCCCCGTGCCGTCGCACATTGCGGCGGTTATCGCCAAAATGCGGGGGTCATCGTGCGCCAGCCGGACTATTGTTTTACCGAATATCTCCGTGTAGGAGAGTTTACTCGAAGATGGAGGAACCGGCTGGCCGGTTTCCACATTAAAAGGCGAGATGCCGTGGTAATTGAGCGGCTTTTCTTCGGCAAACCGGTATCCTTTGCCCTTTTGAGTAATTATATGAACAAGCACCGGCTTCGATAATTCTTTGATGTTCTTAAAATTGTCGATGAG
>DAOQVG010000227.1:0-3809 GCA_035341435.1 Smithellaceae bacterium | reverse complement strand
GTTTTTAAAAGCCGAGGCAACGGAACGCGGCTTGTGCCTGGATGCAACGGTGCGTCTGGCCTTAGCGCATCCGGAGATCAGCTTTAAAGTTTTAGCCAACGGAAGGGAGGTTTTTACCGCGCCGGAGGCCGGGGATATAGCCGACAGGATTCCCTTTGTTATGGGCGCCGACTTTTCCAGTCATTGCCTGGCTGTCGACGCCGAAAAAGAGGGTGTCAGGTTGTCCGGTTTTATTTCACGGCCTGAATTTACGCGGTCCAATTCCAAAAATATATTTCTGTTTGTTAATAAGCGTTTTGTCCGGGACTACAGTGTGAATTCTGCCGTGCTGGCGGCCTATCGCCAGATCATTGAAGCGAGGCGTTTTCCGGCTGCAGTTTTGTTTCTGAATTTGCCGGGTGATGATGTCGACGTTAATGTCCATCCGGCTAAAATGGAAGTGCGGTTTAAGAATTCCGGCAGTATTTATGAGCTGGTTTCCCGGACAATCAGCGAGAGCCTGGCCGGAGCTCAAACCCCCAAAGACGGTTTTGTTTATCGTTTAGAACCCCGCGACAATATACCGCCGCCCGGTTTGCGGCGCTCTGACGAAAACCAGCCTTCCGGCCGGACAGGATTTTATTGGCGGCCAAATCCGCAGCAGGCCGCTTCAGCGAATTTGCTGTCACATTCCCGCGTGGAAGACAAAGGGGTGAGAGAATCGTCTGCAACCGGCGAATATATCAGTTCAGACCGGCAAATAACGTTTGCCGGTTTCCGCTATCTGGGACAATTTGCCAACAGTTACCTGATATTTACAGGCGGGGACGGTTTTATCCTGATTGATCAGCATGCGGCTCACGAAAGAATTGTTTTTGAAAAAATGAAGAAATCAGCGGAGATGAAAATTGTCAGCCAGCCTCTGCTGCTGCCGGAAGTCGTCGGTTTAAGCCCTGGACGGATAACGCTTTTTTCCGGATACATCGATTTTTTACGCGAAATCGGCCTGGAAATAGAGATATTCGGCCGTGACGCTGTCGTGGTCAAGGCTCTGCCCGCTGTTTTGCCGCCGATTCAGGTGCGAGAAATTATAGCTGATATTGCCGACCAGCTGGCTGAGAACAATAATCTGCCGGACCTGCAGGCAAGAAAGGAAAAAATATTGGCGTCCCTGGCCTGCCGGGCGGCGATCAAAGCCAACGCCGCTCTTTCCCCGGAGGAGGCAGCGGCGCTCTGCCGTGATCTGGAAGCAACTCCTTTTAACGCTACCTGTCCGCACGGGCGGCCGATTATTGTCAAATTTTCTTTAGGCGAAATCGAAAGAATGTTTAAGAGGAAGTAAAAAATGAGTAAATTGCCTCTGATCATCATCAATTCGCCCACGGCAACAGGCAAGACAACATTGGCGATTGATTTGGCGCTGTCTTTGGGCGGTGAAATCATCAGCGCCGACTCTCTCCAGGTATACCGTTACCTGGATATCGGTACGGCCAAGCCGACTATGGAGGAAAGAAGCAAAGTCAGACATCATTTGATTGACGTCGTCGATCCGGATGAGGAATTTAATGCCGCTATTTTTTCGGAGCAGGCAACGGCAATAATCGGCAAGCTGGCCGGGTCGGGAAAGCCCGTTTTGGTTGCCGGAGGAACGGGGCTTTATATCCGGGCGCTTACCCGCGGCATCATTGAAACCCCTAAAGTTGATGAAAATATAAGGAATTATTATCGGAGCCTGCGGGATTCCCGAGGCCGGGAGCATCTTTATAATCTTTTGCTGCAGAAAGACAAAGAAGCGGCGCTGCGGATAAATCCCAATGATTACGTGCGGGTGATTCGGGCGCTGGAAGTTCTGGAGCAAACCGGTGAATCTATCCTGGCGATTCAAAAAAGGCATGCTTTTCGCGAAAGTAAATATAATACTTACAAAATCGGCCTGAAATTGGAACGCGACGAACTCAAAAGAAGAATCGCCGCGCGAACCGACCGGATGATTGCCGCCGGACTGCTGGATGAAGTTAAAGGAGTGCTGGCGCGGGGCTATGGAGAGAATCTTAAACCTTTACAATCATTAGGTTATAAGCAAATTATCGATTTTTTAAAAGGGGAGTGCAGCTGGGAAAAGGCAATCGAGCAGATCAAACATGAAACCTGGCTTTATGCCCGGCGGCAGATGACCTGGTTTGCCGCCGACAAGGAGATTGAATGGTTTTCTCCCGATATGTCGGACAAAATAATTGAAAAAGCAGAATCCTTTTTAAAAGGCGCCGGGAGGGTCGACGAAAAATGCAATACTACTTGACTTCAGGCGTCTCTGCGGCTAATTATACGGTGCATTTGAGAGCTGAAAAATTATTTTTATCCGGTCTGTATTGAAGCCTTTTGCTGGAAGGAGAAAGACATGATTCGTCAGATGAGAATAAAGACATTGATCACTTTCTTTATGCTTGCCACGACGACGTTCCTGCTGGTTTCCTGCGGATCAAAGCACAGAATACCGGTCAGTCAGTTGGACACTCCGGATCATCATACCTATGCCGGTTTGCGTCTTTTTGATCAGGCCAAATATGCGGATGCCCAGCGGGAATTCGAGCTGGCGGTTCAGCTTGGCCCCAGATATTCCCAAGCGCATACCGGTCTGGCGCTGGTTAAAACAGTTACGGGCGACTTCGGCGGCGCCGGGGACAGCCTGAAAAAAGGCTGGAGATACGCGAGCACCGATGAGGAAAAACTTTTCGTTTTTGTCAGCCGCATTCGTTACTATACCGCGGCTCAACCGGAAAAGAACTGGCTTGATCTGGCCGGAGACGATTTTAACAATGCCGTCCATATCGACGCGAAATCTGCCCCCGCCTATTATTTCATGGGACTGGCTTACAAGGCCGGTCTGGAATTCGATTCGGCCGGCAAAATGTTTGCAAAAGTTCTCGATTTAAAAACTGATTACATAACCGAAGCCGACGCTCAGTGGAATTTAATAAAGAAAATTCAACGGGCCATGCCGGGAACGGCCAACGGGAAAATCATCGCCATTGTTGACCGCATTACCCGCGCCGATGCAGCGGCGCTGTTACTGGAAGAAATGAAAATTGATGCGCTGTACGGCAGGCGGAATCCCGTGGCTCCGGATGCATCTTTACAGGAACCGGGAAAAACAGACGCCGTTGCCGCGCCTGCCGGGGTTACGGCAAGGGATATTGCCGCTCATCCGCTGAGAACCGATATAGAAGCCGTTTTGGAAATCGGTGTGCGCGGTCTGGAAAATTATCCCGACGGTAATTTTCATCCGGCGGAAATAGTGACGAGAGCCGCCTATGCCCTGATGCTGGAAGATGTGCTGATTAAAGTCACCGGAGACAAATCTTTAGCGAAAAAGTTCATTGGTTCGACCTCGCCTTTTACCGATGTGCGGCCCGATCTGCCGTATTTCAATGCGGTTATGGTAGTTACTTCCCGTGGCATCATGGCAGCTCAAGATATGAGTTCCGGTGAATTTGCACCTTTGAACCCGGTGTCCGGCGTGGATGCCCTTTTGGTTATTCGAAAAATTAAGCAGGAATTGAAGATTAATTAAGCTTGATGAAGTCGTAAAATTAACAATTTTCGGGCGGCCTCGTAAAAAGGTCGCAGGCAAGGCGCACGAATACTGAGGAATGAAGCGTACTTAGGGTACGCTGTAGTGACGAGGTATGAAGCGCAACGCAGCATCCGGCATTTTTACGAGGTCGCCAAGCTTCAATGGCCTAACAGCAATTCGTCGTCACAGGCGGGACATAAATTATGCCCGCCTGTAGTTTGATGGGCGCTTTTCGAAAAATAAAGGAGTTAAGGAG
>DAOQVG010000226.1:0-3838 GCA_035341435.1 Smithellaceae bacterium | reverse complement strand
CGCTGCAGACAGACAGGATCATTTCACGCATTTGGAACCGGGATCATACGGTCTGGAAATCAAAACCGGACGGTATTGTTAATCGTCTGGGCTGGCTTGATGCGCCCCGTGAAACAATGGAGCAACTGCCTTATATACGCTCAGTTCTCGCTCCGGTTCTCGCTGAAGGTTATAAGGATGCCGTCCTGCTGGGCATGGGAGGTTCCAGTCTGGCGGCCGAAGTATTTGCCAAAATGCTGGGCAGCCGCGACGGACATCCGCAATTACATATTTTGGATACGACCGATCCGTTGGCTATCCGGCAGTTCGCGCAGCAGTTCGATTGGGCCAAAACTCTTTTTTTCGTCTCTTCCAAGTCAGGCACAACTCTGGAGACGGTTTCGCTGTTTCATTACTTTTATAATTCCGCCCTGAAGGAAGCAGGTAAAAGGGCTTGTCGTAATTTTATTTTTATTACCGATCCCGGCAGTCCTATGGAGGAGCTGGCGCACAGACTGTCCTTAAGGCACGTATTTTTAAGCAATCCGGACATCGGAGGACGCTATTCAGCGCTGGCCTTTCCCGGTATGGTTCCGGCCGCCTTGCTGGGTTTTGATATTGCAGGCATTTTGAGCAGCGCCCGGACCGTTGCAGAAAATGAAAAAGCAGAGTTTTTAACCGGCAAGTTGAATTCCGGCGGTGCAGTTTTAGGAGCTGCTTTAGGAGTTCTCGCAAAAAGAGGACGCAATAAGCTCACTTTTATTTTTCCACCGTCATGGAGGCCTTTGGGCGGCTGGCTGGAGCAGCTTATTGCCGAAAGCACCGGCAAGGAAGGCAGGGGAATTCTGCCCGTCTGTGCGGAGAAGTTGAACGCTCCGAAGAGTTACAACGATGATCGCTTATTTGTCATTTTTCACCGGAAAGAAAAAATAAACTCCCCCAAAATATCCGCCGTTATTGACACCGGTCATCCGGTCATTACTATCAGAGTTCGAAACTGGCTGCAGTTGGGCTCTCAGATGTTTCTCTGGGAGATGGCCACCGCCGTGGCCGGACACATTATGGAAATTAATCCCTTTGATCAGCCGAATGTAGAAGCCAGCAAAGTCCTTGCCCGCCGGATGATTGAACTTTACCGGAAAGAAAAAAAACTGCCGCCGGAAAAGGCCGATCTGACGACAGCGGAGTGCGATGTCTACGGCTGTCCGTCTGCTGCTACACCAGTCGAAGCTCTGGCAGTTTTTCTGGCTGCCGCAAAGAGAGATGCCTATGTTTGCCTGCAGGTTTATCTGAGTCCGGCACCGGAAGTCGATGCAGCCCTGCTTCAGTTGCAGGAAGCGATCAGGAAGAAATGCCGGGTGGCGGTGGTAAGCGGCTATGGGCCGCGCTATCTGCATTCGACGGGTCAGCTGCATAAAGGCGATGCCGGGAGTGGTTTGTTTATTCAACTCACTTCCAATGATGTTCAGGATATAGAGATACCCGATTATCCCGGTGCTTCCGGTTCGACGCTTACCTTCGGCGCCATCAAAGCTGCGCAGGCCATGGGGGACAGGCAGGCGCTGATCGAACTCGGCCGTAAAGTTATTCGTTTTCATCTGAAAAAAAACATTACCGCCAATATTCAATCATTCGCCTATAGTCTTGCCGGGCGGCGGCAATGACGACGGTTACGTTTATGAATTGGCTTGGCCGGAGAAGCCGGTGAATGTGCCGGTTCAATATTTCCGGTGCGCCCGGCATACCCGCCGTTTTATGCGCTAAGTACGGGAGCCCCGTGTGTGCTTGCTCTTCTTGGCATTGTAAAGCATGGCGTCCGCTTTTTTCAGGAGGGCGCCGGCATCGTCGATTTCCTGCTCGATGCAGGATAAACCGAAACTTATAGAAATCGGAATAGAAGCGCCTTCAAAATCCAGCGCATGGTCAATAAAAAAAGATTTTAAGCGGTTCGCCAGTTCGGACGCCTCGCTCAGAAGAGTGTTGGGGAGGATAACAACGAACTCGTCGCCGGCAAACCTCGCCACAACATCGCTTCCACGGGTCATTTGCAATAAACTGCGGGCTACATGTTTCAGGACACAATCACCTGCTTTATGACCAAATTGGTCATTTACCATTTTGAAATCATCGACATCGAGGAAAACCACCGTCAGCGGAGTTTCGTAGCGCTTGGCCCGTTCTAATTCTTTTTGCAGGGTTTGCTCCATGACTCTGCGGTTTATTAATTGGGTGAGGGGATCCGTGGACGCCAAAATATTCAGTTTTTCATGAGCCATAACATTGGACAGGCAAATGGAAACAATTGTTGCCAACTGCTTCAGCAGGGTTGTATCCATTTCGGGCTCGTAGCGTGATGGTGAATGATCGCCGTGATTAAGACTGCCGATAACTTCTCCATCGAGGGTGAGGGGGGCGATGGCCAGAGACTGCATCCGATTTTTATATGAGTGGGGAAGCAACGTCTGAAAAGAGCTCAAATTATTGTTTACCAGGATGGGATCCGTTGAACCTTTGGTAAGCTTTAGAAATACCTCTCTGTCTATTGGATTGGTGCGTTCCTTCAGAATTTTTGACGGTGCGGATCTCCTGATCATATCGGCGGCATCACTGCCGTTGATCAGTGATATCCAGACATAGGGTATATCCAGTTTGTGCTGTATCTCTGTTAATAGTTTTTCCAGAAAATCCTTGAAGTTCAGGATGGATAAAACACTTGTTTCAATTTCAAAAAACTTTTGGGCGATCTCCTGGTTTTTGCCCAATGTTTCTATTATCTTTTCCATGTCTTTCATCAGCTGCATCTCTTCTCTGTCATCAGCTACTCAAACCAGGTGTATTCTCTGCCCGGCTTTACCGGCTGCAGCCTGTCTGTCTGGCCGACGCATCTCGGATTTGCCGGAGTTTCCGTCGAGGCCGTCAGCTTTCGGTGCGGATAAATAGTGCGCCAGATGTTTGACGGAAGAATGACAGGAATCATTCTTTCTGCCGCCGCGTTGTGCTCTGAATGCAATTTGGTATCATTAAGTAGTGGCCGCTCTAAATTATTGAAGATAATTTGTTCTTAACCGATAATCTTTTGTTGTTTTGATAAGACACTTTATCTTTTTTCTATGAAGGGGACTATAAAAAAATCGCTATTATGTCAATTAAATATAAAAATTATCGGCAGGTGGTGCGATACTCTTACAACAAGAGTGTATCAAATACTCTGCATTCTCTTTTTCCTTTATGCAGTGAATGTCGGCAACTTTTTCGGTAAAAACTTCTCTTTTTCCTCCATAAGCCATGGAAATTAGAGTGCTTGGCTATAGATCGACTTTTGGCATATGCAATGCATTGAGATTGCGCGATAAATACAATTTTGTATCTGCCGGATTTTTGACGTATGTAAGTGTTGATTATAAAGATGTTTCATGTTAGTTGCTTAGGCCAGAGGAAAAATCAAGAAGCATAGCCGGTGTAGAGTTTTCCCTTCAGGGATAAGGGGAGTATTAGATATTTTCAAGGAGAAATACCTCGAAGCGCATCGTAGCAATTAATTTTTATCTGGCGTAAGTTCTTTTATTCTTTGCACAATATTTTTAATTAGATTTTATTGACAGATCCGAATTTAAGAAGTAAATAGCACATTACTGAAAATTGTAAGGAAAAGCTCAAATCAATAATTTTGCAGAGAGTATTGATTTGTGTTTTTTTAATAAAATTTAAAGGAGGAAATAATGAAAAAGAACGTTGTACTTTTAGTAGTTATGTTTATGTTGCTTGCTTTTTCAACTTCGTATGCGCAGGTAACGCCCGGATCGGTAACAATATCACCGACAATCGGCGGTTACATGTTTGAAGGCAATCAAGACATGGA
>DAOQVG010000225.1:0-3840 GCA_035341435.1 Smithellaceae bacterium | reverse complement strand
GGATGGGGATTTGTCGGCTGCGATTTAAATTCCGGATGAAACTGGCAGCCTAAAAACCAGAGATGATCTTTTAGTTCCACAATTTCCGCCAGGCGGCCGTCCGGTGACGCCCCTGTTATCCGTAATCCTTTATCAGTCAATGCTTTTTTGTAGTCGTTATTAAATTCGTAGCGATGCCGGTGCCGTTCGGAAATTTCTTCCTGCCCGTAAGCGTCAAAAGCAAAGGAATCCGGCGTTACCAAACAAGGCCAGGCACCCAACCGCATCGAAGCTCCCATATCCTGAACATCACGCTGTTCGGGCAGCAGATCGATTACCGGATAAGGAGTCTCCTGATCGAACTCGGAGCTGTTGGCTCCGGCCAGACCGCAAATATGTCGGGCATATTCCACCACCGCCATTTGCATCCCCAGGCAAATTCCGAAAAAGGGAATTTTCTTTTCCCGCGCGTACTGCGCGGCAGTAATCATGCCCTCAATGCCACGGATGCCGAAGCCCCCCGGTATCAAAACTCCGTCCACATCATCAAGCTTGCCGTCCAAGCCCTCCGCTTCCACCTTTTCCGAATCAATGAATTTTAATTTCACCCGGCAGTTATTGCTGATACCGCCGTGAACCAGGGCTTCATTAAGGCTTTTATAGGAATCGGTCAGATTCACGTATTTGCCGACAATGCCAATACATACCTCATGCTCGGGATTGTGAAATTTCTGCACCACTTCCTCCCAGGCGTCGAGCTTGGGCTGACCGGTCCAGATATTGAGCAGATCGACGATCTTGGCATCCAGGCCTTCGTGGTGATAAATCAACGGCACTTCATAAATGCAATTGACATCCTTGGCCGTAAAGACGGCGGCCACTTCCACATTGCAGAAGAGGGCGATTTTCGCTTTGATGTCTTCGGAAAGAAAATTTTCCGTCCGGCACAACAGAATGTCCGGCTGAATGCCGATTTCGCGCAAAGCTTTGACGCTGTGCTGCGTGGGCTTGGTTTTAACTTCACCGGCGGTTTTGATTAACGGCACCCAGGTTAAATGAATGAAGATTGCATTCTGCCTGCCTACTTCATTACGGAACTGACGAATAGCTTCCAGAAAGGGCAGGCTCTCGATATCGCCGACGGTCCCGCCTATTTCCACAATCGCCACATCAAAACCTTCGGCGGTGTGACGAATAAAATCTTTGATTTCATTGGTTATGTGGGGAATAACCTGGACGGTCTTCCCCAGATAATCGCCATGCCTCTCTTTGGTGATGACGGCAAAGTAAACCTGACCCGTGGTCAGGTTATTGCTTTTCCCCATCCGGGTGGATGTAAAGCGCTCATAATGCCCCAGATCGAGATCCGTTTCCGCGCCGTCATCGGTGACAAAAACTTCGCCATGCTGAAAGGGGCTCATGGTGCCGGGATCAACGTTAATGTACGGATCCAGTTTTTGATTGGTTACTTTCAATCCGCGGCTTTCCAGCAAAGCGGAAATGGATGCCGCCGCCAACCCCTTACCCAGTGATGAGAGAACACCTCCGGTAACAAAGATAAATTTTGTATTCTTCACACTTAAGCACCCCTGCCATCTTTACGATGATGCCCTGAGCGACGATCAATTAACATTCTTTAAAACAATGCTCCGTTCTTTAAGTTTCTTTTCATTGAGCAGCAGGCCTTCAGCCGCAATCCGGTCGAGAACATAGATCAACTCGCCGCCTTGTTTAGCGTATTGCTGGCCATAAGATATGGGAATTTCGGGAGTTGCATCGCCCAGAAGAGACTGGGTCAAGGACTCTGTTTTACGTGCGCCGTTGGCTACTAGAATAACCGTTTTGGCCTGATAGACCAGTTCGGCCCCCATGCTCACGGCATACTGCGGCGAGTCCGACTTCTTGCTGAAATGTCCGTCGGCGACTGCATTGGCGATTGTGTTGTCGTCAAGCTTGACCAGCAGCATTGAACTGCCTTTAAAAGGGATACCTGATTCGTGGAATGCCACATGACCGCGGCCGCCCACTCCGATGATTTGAAGATCAATTCCGCCGGCCGCTTTGATTTTCCGGACGTACCCGTCCAGAATTTCTTTCCGAATCCAGGCCAGATAGGCTGACGCCGGTTTGGACTTGATCGCAATTGATTTTCCCGCGTCTGTGCCTTTGAACTCCCAGTCGTTTTTGTTTTCTTTTAATTCTTTAACTAATGTTTTCTGATCAATCAGCGAACCGTAGGGAACGCGTGTTTCGATGAATTTTTTATTCAGATGACCGAAAAGTTCCTGGATCATGAAATAAGCGTAGCTCTCCGGGTGCATGACCCGCTGCTGGACATTATCACCGGGCAGCCCCACATATTCGTCGAGATTAAAACTGCGAATTCGACCGGCGTCAAACTGGCCGCTGTTGGCCGCCTTGGCGAAGTGTTTATAAAGCCCTGTGGGTGAATTTCCCGTGGCCAGCCCCAAAACAGCCTCTTTTTTATTTTTTATGGTTTTGATGGTTGTTTTTATAACAAGGTCCGCCGCGACTTCACTCATGTGTTCAAAGTCTCGTGTAACAAAAACAGTTATTCCCATTATTTCTCCTCTTCGGACGTCATCCGATCTCGCTTTTCACGACATCGGCGATCTGTTTACAATACTTTTCCGTCACAGCAGCAGATGGTCCTTCCACCATGACACGGCACATATTCTGGGTGCCGGAATACCGGACCAGAACACGCCCCTCATCACCCAGTTCCTTTTCAACCTGCGTAATTGCCTCGACAAGACGGGGAACGGTGTCAATTTCCGGTTTGCTTTTAACGTCAACGTTAATCAGTTCCTGCGGGAAAATATCCATCATGCGCGCCAGTTCCGAAAGCGGCCTGCCCTCTTTCACCATGGCCGCGACAACCTGCATGGCTGCTATAATGCCGTCGCCTGTGGTATGGTGGTCCAGGAAAATCATGTGTCCCGCCTCTTCACCGCCGATTACCGATCCCAACCGGAGCATATCCTCAAGAACATAACGGTCTCCGACTTTGGAGGCGTGGTGGCTAAAACCGTACTTCTTGCAGGCAAGCCTCAGCCCCAGGTTGCTCATTACCGTACTGACCAGAAGATCGTTTTTCAACTTTCCTTCTTTTTTCAGGATACTGGCGCAAATAATAAGAATCTGATCACCGGTGATTTCGTTGCCCTTTTCATCTACGGCGATGAGACGATCACCATCCCCGTCGAAGGCCAGTCCAATGGCTGCACCGCTTTCCACAACCCTCTTTCTGAGATCCTGCGTGTGCTGGGATCCGCACCGGTCGTTGATATTAATGCCGTTGGGCGTATTGTGAATAACCTCAACATCAGCCCCAAGCTCGGTGAACGCGTCGGGGGCAACTTTGTACGTCGCGCCGTTGGCGGTATCCAGAACAATCTTCATTCCTTCCATGGTGAGATTGCGGGGAAAGGCATTTTTCAAAAAAACGATATAGCGCCCGTTGACGTCGTTCATACGGGCGGCTTTCCCCATTTGACTTGCCTGGGGCAGGAAGTCCGAAAGTTTTCTGTTCAGAATCAGGTCTTCAATAATATCTTCCTCTTCATCCGTCAATTTAAAACCGCTGCCGCCGAAAATTTTCAGGCCGTTATCCTGAAAGGGATTGTGTGAAGCGGAAATTACAATTCCGGCATCCGCACGCATGCTTTGGGTAACAAAGGCAATGCCCGGTGTGGGGAGCACACCGACCAGATAGGGGTAGCCTCCCATGGATGTTATTCCGGCTTCCAGAGAACTTTCCAGCATGTAACCGGAAATTCTGGTATCTTTCCCGATAATTACGTGGGCACGGTGGCCGTTCTTTTTGAACAGGTGTGCTAC
>DAOQVG010000224.1:0-3873 GCA_035341435.1 Smithellaceae bacterium | reverse complement strand
TTCCGCTCCCTGATTACTTTTAGTAATTCCAGTCCCGCGGTCGGCTTGTAGATCCCGTCTTCGGTGCGGCCCATGTCGGAAATAACAACGCCATAGGTCTTTTTGTCAAACATCCGCAGGCCTTCCGCTGTGGACATCGCCAGCTCTACGTTGACTCCCCTGTCCACAAGCTGTTGGACAAAGTAGCTGTTATTTTTCGGCTGGTCGTCGACCCAGAGAACGGATGCAACTGCGGGAGGCATTTTAAGCATCTCTTTCTCCGGTGCAGTCGGGGCCGGCGGCGCAACCCCTTCGAGGGACTTTTTGATTTCCAGCACCTGGGCCTGCAGATCGGCGATAAGTTTACGCTGCTGCTCGCTGGCCTCTTCCATGGTCAGCTCCTGGCCGCCAAGTTTCAAGGTGAATTTCCGGGATTTTGCCGATTCGATCAATCCGGCGATTGCCGGGCGAAACATGAGTATTAATAAAACAATGATAGCAGGCCACGCCACCACACCGATTGCTTCCAGCAGTTGAGCAATATCCGACATTGCCGATCCTCCTCCGGCCTAAAATTATTTGTTATTATACTTATAAAAAACCATACATAAAGAATTACATTGATTATCCTGGAAAGCATATTTCCTTTCTGCTTAAACGGCTTCTCAGATAGCCGCCCAGAAAAAAACCCAGCGCGACGCCAAGAGTGTTCGCCGCTATGTCCAGAAAAGAAAATAAGCGTCCGGGGATGAAATACTGCCCGACCTCCAGCAATATGCCTAAAAGAATCATGGAAAACGCAGCGGATGAAGCCCGACGGGGATTGGCAAAACCCAGCAGCGGCAGAACAGCGAGCCATCCATAGGCCGCACAATGATATAATTTATCCGCACTCCAGAAATCCACGGGAAATTCCACCTGCGGGACGAGGGAATAATAAACAACGATCAAGATCGAGACACACCAGCAGACAATTATTGTTCGTTGCCATTTACTGAAGTTCATTGCGAGCTCCGGTGAAGTCGGGGTGATGTGGATCGCCTCTGTTGCTCTTTACGGCCAGACGGATACATCCTCAAAACGCGCGACATGCACCGCCTGTTGAATGCTAACAGCGACAAGAGCCGTTTTTGGATCATCGATGAAGTCGGCCAGTTCCGGATGCCTGCTGACAAAAAGCGCGCTATACGCTGATTTTTTTGCGCCTGCTCTTACTTTTTTTGCCGTACCGAGCAATGTAACCGCCTGAGCGCGGCTAATATCATCGGCGCTCTGAGAGCGGTTATCCAGGAGAATGGAAACGGCGGGCTGGCTGATCATATTCTTGTATTTTCTCGTGGCGCTGGATGTCGTGAAAAGGAGAGTGCGGCGGTCGGGGGTCAGGGCGAAGGCGATGATTGATGTATAGGGCCTGCCTTCCTCAACTGTGGCGAGAACACCAACTCGCAGTGCCTCAAAGGGTTCCAGCATCTCTTCGATGGTCATTTGTTTGACCGGTTTTGCTTCTGATTCTTTCCTTTTCATTCTGCTTTCCTCCTTATATTTTCCTAATTTTCAGGATTGGATTGCCTGTTCACGACCGGAAAGTAAAGCTGCACAAAATCCGCCGATTCTGAATCCGGACCAAAACGCTTTCACTGCCTCATAATCTGGTACTTGAGTTTCTGAATCTCGAATGTCTGTTTTGTTTTGGGAAATATAATTTACCTCGGAGCTTATCCGGGCAGGAGATTTTGCATAAATACTGACATCTTTGTAAATATCAGCAATCCTATGCCCGTATTTTTGCGCTATTTCTTCCTCACTCATATCGGCCAGGGAAAATAATACGGCCTTGAGCATTTTTTCGGCCAGCTGCTGGGAGTGGAATACTGCGCCGTTTGTGTCTATTTCCTCATCCAAACAATCGACCGCAGCGTCCCTGTCCTGCAGGGCGCTCTCCAGGAAAGGATTGTTTTTTTCTTCCGTAGTCAACAGGGAATCCAGGTCTTCAAACTCCTGCGCCAGAGCATATCCTTCCATAAACTTATTGTGGATTTCATCGAGATCTTTATCCGACAGGCGGCGGGCTACGGCGGGGGTCAATCCGCTGACAAAAGGAAGTATGTTGATTTCAGGTGTCGTATAAACAAGAGGTATGCGAACCAAATAAATCTCTTCTCTGATGATAATCGGGATTCTTCCGAGATCTCTGGCGGCATTGATGCGTTTTCCATATACCTGTTTGTACCAATTGTGGATTTTTCCCAATAAATTAGGCCCCTCATACTCACCGTATTCTGAAGTATCAATGCCGCAGCCCATTAATGGTCCGTTATAATCCGGCGCGGCCAGAGTAAAAGCCTGGAATGGACGTTCGTACACAGGAACCCCTTTTTTCGCGAGCTCCTCGTCAATGAGCAGCATTTTTTCGTGAAAGGCATTTACTGGGGTCAAATCTTTATTCATGACATTTTCCTTAGTTTAACTTGCAGCGCATTGAATTTCCTTTTTAATTCCGGATCATTTTCCATTTTTATATGCAGCCTCTTTCTTGCCTGGCTGACGGCGCTGTAGTCAACATCGCCTAAGAGCTTTCCGATTTCCGGCTGCGTTATTTTACAGAAACGGTAGAGCAATTCCATCAATATTGCCCTGTCCGGTGATTGCTTGCCCTTTGAAGTTAATTCTTCGCGAGTTTTAGGAACCAGTTGCAGATAGCTGTCAATTAAATCCTCGGGCTTCCAGGTCTTGTCGAGTTGCCGGAACGCCGGCTGCTCCCGACGTGATTTCTTAACCTTCCGATCCTTTTCGAATAATTGTTTGATCTGCTCGATAAAAATTTTCTCACCGACAATGCCCGTGCCTTTGCCTTTTTCCAGCGGGCTGGGAATATCGTTTTCTATTGCTTCGGCGATAAACTTTTTATAGCTGCGACTTGATTTGCCGCTTTCCGTACCGAAGTAATCCAGAATCGTATTATAATCTAAAAAGTCTTTTCTGTTTTTCTTATTCAGATATCCGGGAAGGCTGGTTGCTTCGCTTGTTAATAAGTCCTGCCACCTTTGATCAAAAGATTCTTTTGATTTCATACGCAGAGGATTTAAATGGATGTAACGGCTGACTTCCAGCAGGTAGTTATCTTTATCGATCAGGAATGCTTTATATCGACCCTGATAGAGATGGCCTGAACGCTTATATTTGCGGTTAAATGATCCTGTGTAGCTGATATTGAAATGCCGCATGAATTCCGAAAGATTGCTTTTCGGTGTGCAAATCAGCAGATGAAAATGGTTGGGCATCAGAGCATAAGCTAAAACTTGAACTTCATAGATTCCGGCAGAACGGGCCAGTAGACGAAAAAATTCTTTGCGGTCCTCCGCATCACGGAATATCTTCCGCTGTTCATTCCCGCGGCAGGTCACGTGGTAGTACGCATCCGGATATTGAATTCTCAGTGGTCGGCTCATGTTGTAACTGATATATCAATCAAGTCTAAATATCAAGATCAAAGATTTGACCCCTTATCTCCTTATCCTATATCAATAAACCAGATAGTAAAATTACCGCCCTGCTTATTGTCGTTGTCGCCGTCCAGTTTCAGCCCCTCTTTGGACCGGATTCCGTCGGTCAGAGTGAGCTTGAATTCGCAGTCAGGGTCGTAGATGCAGATATTAAACCTGCTATTACTGAGCTGTACCCATTTGAATTCCCTGTCGCTTATCCAGGTGATCTGCCCGGGTGCGTTTGCAGTCTTGGGAAAGTCGAATCTAACGGTGCCGCCGGCAATGACGGTGCTTCGGTCCATATCAGTATTGAAGCGTACGGTGATCGAAAATTTATTTCCATCATATCCCAAATGGTGGGTCATAGTGGGATATACTACCTTGGGAAGGACGGCATTGGCAATCTTTG
>DAOQVG010000223.1:0-3901 GCA_035341435.1 Smithellaceae bacterium | reverse complement strand
GACTTTCCGGTCAATAGCGTCGATTTCCGACGGCATGCTGTCGAGTTCGATTCTGAGGCGCGACGCCGCTTCATCCATTAAATCAACCGCCTTGTCCGGTAAAAACCGGTCGGAAATATATCTGTTGGAAAGAGTGGCGGCGGCAATAATGGCGGAGTCCTTGATTCGCACGCCATGATGCACTTCATAGCGCTCTTTCAATCCCCGCAGGATCGCAATTGTATCTTCCACCGTCGGTTCGGTGACCAAAACGGGCTGGAAACGCCGCTCCAGAGCCGCATCTTTTTCAATATACTTGCGGTATTCATTAAGTGTGGTCGCACCGACGCAGCGCAATTCACCCCGCGCCAGAGCCGGTTTGAGCATATTGGAGGCGTCCATCGAACCTTCGGCCGCTCCTGCACCGACGACGGTGTGAATTTCGTCGATGAAGAGGATAATCTCGCCTTCCGCACTGATCACTTCTTTCAGAACCGCTTTGAGCCGCTCTTCGAATTCGCCGCGATATTTCGCACCGGCGATTAAAGCGCCGACATCCAGACCGATGACCCGTTTGTTTTTGAGATTTTCCGGCACGTCGCCGTTGACGATCCGCTGCGCCAGCCCCTCTACAATGGCCGTCTTGCCGACGCCCGGTTCACCGATCAGCACGGGGTTGTTTTTCGTGCGCCGCGACAGCACCTGCATGATGCGCCGGATTTCTTCATCCCGGCCGATGACCGGATCGAAAGTTCCCTTGCGGGCCAGCTCGTTGTAGTCTTTGGCATAACGCTCCAGAGCCTGGTACTTGCCCTCCGGATTCGGGTCGGTCACCCGCTGATTGCCGCGGATATCCACGAGAACCTTGAATATATTGTCCCGAGTTATACCGGCCGCGCGTAAAAATTTTCCGGCCTGGCCTTCCTTCTCTTCGGCCATGACAATTAAAACATGTTCGGCGCTGACGTATTCGTCTTTCAGCTGGGCTGCCTCGGTGAGCGCTTTATCAAATAATTTATTGAGTCTGCCTCCGAGATAAACCTGTCCCGCGCCCGCACCTTGAACACTGGGCTGTTTTTTTAGATAATTGGTAAGTTCCTGCTCAATCTGCCTGGGCCGGGCTTGCAGTTTATTCAGGACGGCGCCGACAATGCCTTCTTCCTGACGTAAGAAGCAAACAAGAAGGTGTTCCGGTTCTATCGACTGATGGCCGAGAGAACCGGCAAGAGATTGAGCTTCCTGCAAAGCTTCCTGTACTTTTAAAGTAAATTTATCAAAACGCATAACATTTCCTCTCTATTCTACCGGTTTTTCTATCGTGACAAATAGTTTACCGTTTTTAAACACACTGACGTTGCCGGAGGATTGGGAAACCACTATTGCTATTGCTTTGGTCAAATTAGTGATTCCGGCGGCGGCAATATGTCTGCTTCCCAGACCGGCGGGAAAATCGCGGCTGTCCAGGGCTGCGTTGAGATGCCGCCCTGCTGTAATTATTGCTCCGTTTTCTTTGACGATAAAAGCCCCGTCAATAGCGGAGAACTCTTTGATTGTTTCCAATAATTCCGGATTTAAAAGATTGCGCTGATCCTCTGTGTATCCTAAAAACGGATTGATAATCATCTGCCGGGACAGCTGCAATACCTTTTCTTCATCGCCCAAAACGAATATGGTTCCTACTTTTCTGCTTTCTCTGCCCTGCGCGGCTATCTCGCAGGCAATATTCAATGCAGCATTGAATACTTCCGGGCGAACGCTTTCGATAATATCGTTGATGTAATCCGAAGTTAATATTTCAAATTCTTTTCCCACGTCGAGTACAAAGATACTGTCGGCGTAGCCGAATTTGGGCACGCCGCTCAAACAAACTATTTTGTCTCCTTTTTTAAATAATCCTGCCACTATACCTTTGGCAATCGCAACCTTGACTGTGCCGACACGCGTAAGATTAACATTGGGAATATTAAGCTTCCTGGCATGCTTCCAGATTTCTTCCGGCAGCTCGTCCTCCTCGCGGGTGACGATTATAACCCCGACCGCCTTTTTTATTTCTTCCGGTAAGGCGGCAATGTCTTTTATTACGTCAATGCAAACAAGTAGAGCATCAGCTTTCACATCCTGTGCAATTTTTACCGCGTGATCGATCATAATATTATTAATTGGTTGCATTTATTTGCCCCAGGTTGATTTGAAAGTAGATTAAACATGAAAGTATTCGCTGTCAAGGGTATCGGGTTTATTAAAGTAATTATTCCAAAGCATTTCGCCGCCGGGGGATGATTTGCCCCGCTCAATCCTCCTCTGCCCGCCGGTCAAACCGGAGCGTCGTCAAAAATACCTTGACCGGGAAATGTTTGTTAGGTAAAAAATAACTAATGATAAAAGCCAAGTCACTTTCTTTTCGAAGGCTCAGATTAAGCGAGAAGGGAGCGGCAAGACGTGTTGTTTCTATACGCATACCTTGTCGAAACATCAGATGGTCAGGCTATGCGCTGGAAAAGCCGATGATAGAACCAACAAAGTTAGCCTTCAAGCGTGACTTTCTATAAGCTATTAAGGAGGCATGACAAGTGAAACTGCCATTGGCAACCGGTACCCTCGAATTATATATAACAGAAATAAACCGTTTTCCGCTGCTTTCACCGGATGAAGAATTCAAGCTGGCCGTGCGTTTAAAAAAATACAACGATATGGCGGCGGCGGAGAAATTAATTGTTTCCAATTTGCGTTTTGTGGTGAAAATAGCCCACGAATACCGCAACTATGGTTTCAAACTAGCTGATTTAATTCAGGAAGGAAATATTGGCCTGATCCATGCCGTAAAAAAGTTCGACCCTTACAAGGGCTATCGGCTAATCTCTTATGCTGTCTGGTGGATTCGGGCCTACATCCAAAATTATCTGATCAAATCCTGGAGTATTGTTAAAATCGGGACAACGCAGGCTCAAAGGAAATTGTTTTTTAAATTGAGCCAGGCGAGAAAGCAACTGGAGACTCTTTCTCAAAAAAATCCGGAATTTGCCGAGATTGCTGAGTCGCTGGGAGTAAAAGGCTCCGAAGTGGCCGAAATGGATCTCCGCATGGGGGCGCGCGATGTTTCGCTGCACGAGTTTATCGGCGATGAAGGCGATTCCTCGTATATCGATTTTCTCGCTTATGAAGGCGACAATCAGGAAACGGCGCTGATCAAAAACGAAGAAACAAGCCTGGTCAAACGCGATATTGCCGGAGCGCTGGCCAATCTTAATGAACGGGAAAGCTATATTATCAAGCATCGTGTTATGGCCGATAATCCCGAAACGCTTCAGGAAATAGGAGACAGATACAAAATTACAAGGGAGCGCGCCCGCCAGATTGAAAAGCAGGCGCTCAAAAAAGTGCAATTGGCGCTGCCCTACCTTAAACCGGACAACTAAGCCCTTTTACATTCGTCTCGAATGAAAAAGAGGATCAGTTTTCTTAACTGATCCTCTTTTCTTAGTCTATTAAGGCAATGTTAATTTTCCTGCAGTTTCGCCGGGGTAGTGCAAAGTAATTCTTCGCGGAGAGGCGAATCTTTGAGGCAAAAGCTTTTAAGCCGCCTGCAGCACCATTTCCATTTCCTGGCCGCTGATTACCTTGTCAATATCCAGCAGGATTTTGACTCGATTGCCCGCCTTGGCCATGCCTAATATAAAATCCGTCTTTAAAGAAGTCCCGAAAGCCGGGGTATCCTCGATTTCGGCATTGCGGATATTCAGCACTTCCGAAACCTCGTCCACAACTATGCCCATCAGGACACTGCCGGCGCCCGTCCTGACTTCGACGACGATGATACAGGTTCGATCCGTGTAGTCGATCTCTTCGAGACCGAACTTGAGGCGCAGAGATACTACGGGGATGATCTTCCCGCGCAGATTAATGACCCCTTTGACGTACGACG
>DAOQVG010000222.1:0-3926 GCA_035341435.1 Smithellaceae bacterium | reverse complement strand
GGTAGGCGGAAAGCTGCATACGGCGCGCAGCCGCAACGATCAGATTAACCTGGATGTCCGGCTCTTCCTGCGCACTGAAGTTGACGGTATTCTGGAGGCGCTGAACAGCCTCCAGTTGCTGTTGGTAAACCTCGCGAAAAGTGAAATTCAGACAATCATGCCGGGCTACACGCATATGCAGAAAGCCCAGCCTGTTCTGCTTGCGCACTATCTGTTGGCTTTCTGGGAAATGTTCAACCGTGATGCGCAGAGACTGTGCGACTGCCGGGACAGATTTAACGTACTGCCGCTGGGAGCCGCGGCGCTGGCGGGGACAAGCCTGCCCATTGACCGCAGGAAGACGGCAAAGGCGCTGAATTTCCCCCAGGTCAGCAAAAACAGCATGGACACGGTCGCCGACCGTGATTTTATAGCCGAGTTTATTTTCGCGGCGGCGCTGATTATGATGCATTTGAGCCGCTTCTGTGAAGATCTGATCTTATGGTCGTCGGATGAATTCGGCTTTGCGGAGATATCCGACGCCTATACAACGGGCAGTTCTATCATGCCCCAGAAGAAAAACCCTGATGTGGCTGAATTGATCCGGGGCAAATCCGCCCGCGTTTACGGAGATCTTTTTGCGATTATGACGCTGATGAAAGGTTTGCCCATGACCTACAATCGCGATCTGCAGGAGGACAAGGAACCCCTTTTTGATGCCGTGGATACCGTTAAAGATTGTCTTTCAATATTCACGGAAATGATCCGCGAAACGAAATTTAATGCAGCCAGAATGTATGCAGCCGCCGCGGGTGGATTTTCCACGGCGACGGATGTTGCCGAATACCTGGTGAAAAAGGGTGTGCCTTTCCGCAAATCACATGAGATTGTCGGCAAGATAGTTGCTTATTGCCTGAAAAACAAAACAACACTGGATCAAATGTCTTTAACTGATTATCAAAAATTTTATGAAGGTTTCGGCGCCGATATCCGGGAATGTATAAAATTGGAAAAAGCGGTGAACTCCCGGAAGCATGTCGGCGGCACCGCGACAAAGGCGGTTATGGGAAGGATTCGGGAAATTGAAAAAGCTTCCGTTAAAAAGTAGTATTTTAGGGGTTTTATTCCTGCTTGTCTTGACCGGTTGCGGTGTTAAGGGAAATCCTGTTCCTTTTCCGGCGATACCGGATAAAACACCGATGGTCGAAAATTTACAAGCCCTCTCCAAGGAGGAATCTGTGCTTCTGAAGTGGAATTTTCAGGATAAAAGCGGATTAATCAGCCACATAAAGATAGAACGAAGCGACGCCGGACAGACGGGAAATGAATGCAGGGATTGTCCGCAGACATTTGCCGGCATCGGCCGGGTCGAAGTTAAAGAAAAACCTGCAGATAAAGAAAAAAGAGAACTTAGTTTTACAGATAATCAAGCCGTAAAAGGAAACACATATAAATACCGTTTAATGCTGTGTGAAGAGAATGAAAATTGTTCCGAAGCAGCAGCAGCGGAAATAAATTTTAAGTAAAGGAACATCAGGAGGATATTTTTATATGTTTAAAGGAGCAATAGTCGCCATCGTTACGCCTTTCAAGGACGGGAGGGTTGACGAAGATGCTTTGCGTGGACTGATCGAATTTCAAATCTCCAATGGGACCGACGGCATCGTGCCCTGCGGTACAACCGGTGAATCAGCGACGCTAAGCCATGAAGAACATGATCGTGTTATTGAAATTACAATTGATGCAGTGAAAAAGAGAGTGCCGGTTATTGCCGGGACAGGTTCCAACAGCACTGCGGAAGCAATTCGTTTAACAAAGCACGCCTATGAGGCGGGCGCCGACGGAGCGCTCATTGTCTGCCCGTATTACAATCGACCGACTCAGGAAGGGCTTTATCAGCACTATAAAATGATCGCGGAAAGCGTTCCCATTCCCATCCTGCCCTACAATATTCCGAGCCGCACCGGCGTTAACCTGCTGCCGGATATGGTGGCGAAGCTGGCTAAAATTAAAAATATTGTCGGCATCAAAGAAGCCTCCGGATCCATCAAACAGATGAGCGATGTTATTGAATTGTGCGGAGATGATTTTGCAGTCCTTTCCGGTGACGATCTTTTCACTCTGCCGCTTCTGGCCATGGGGGGCGCGGGAATCATTTCCGTAATTTCCAATGTTGCTCCGGCGGATATGGCAGGACTGATCGATGCTTTTGCCGCAAAAGATTTCGCGAAAGCAAAAGAGCTGCATCACAAGATGAGCCCCTTGATTGAATCGCTTTTTATAGAAGTAAACCCGACTCCCGTAAAAGCTGCACTGGCATTGATGGGTAAAATACAGTATGAATACCGATTGCCGCTCTGCAAAATGTCCGATGCCAATCTGGAGAAATTAAGAAAAGTAATGGTCAACTACGGCTTGATTAAATAGCGGCCGTCTTCTTACGTTTTATTGAAGATTATAAGTTATAAAGGAGATTGTTTTATGACGAAGGTCGTTGTAACCGGAGCCGCGGGCAAAATGGGAAACAGAATAATCAGTCTTATTTCGGCAATGGCCGATGTCGAGTTAGTGGGCGCGGTCGAAACAACAGGTCATCCTCTTATCGGAAGTGATGTGGGGCAGGTGGCGGGTATAGGAAAAACCGGAGTGTTGATTAATGATAATTTGGTTGATTGTCTGAGTCAGGCGGATGTAGTTATCGACTTTACGAACCACGAGGCCTCTTTGACCCACTTGAAAATCGCCGCGGAGAAAAACTGCGCCATTGTTATCGGTTCCACAGGATTCACCTCTGATGAAATGAAAGAGGTGAAAAAAATAGCGCAAAACACACGTTGTGTGCTGGCTCCCAACATGAGCGTCGGGGTAAATGTAATGTTTAAGGTTCTGGAATATTGCGCCGGAATTCTTAAAGATGATTATGATGTGGAAATTGTCGAAGCGCATCATCATTTAAAGAAGGATGCTCCCAGTGGTACGGCCATGAAAATGGCGCAGGTTATCGCCGATAAATTGGAACGCGACCTGGACGAAGTCGGTGTTTATACACGGAAGGGGTTAATCGGAGAAAGGACAAAGAAAGAGATCGGCATCCAAACGGTTCGCGCCGGAGATATTGTTGGTGAGCATACGGTAATTTTCGGCGGAATAGGCGAGCGGTTGGAATTCATCCATCGAGCTCACAGCCGGGATAATTTCGCCAAAGGGGCTATTCGCGCCGCCAGGTGGATTGTCGGCCAGCAAAACGGCCTGTACGATATGCAGGACGTGTTAGGATTACGGGATAAAAATTAATCATTTGAGAAGTATTTTCTGCTATATTGGCATCGGTTCCAATCTGGGCGACGCTTTGCAAAATTGCAGAGAGGCTGTGGAAAGAATTTCCAGGATGGAGGAAATTCAACTGATGGATGTGTCTTCTTTTTACAGCTCCGAACCGGTTGGCATGGAAAACCAGAACTGGTTTGTAAATGCCGTTATCGAAATCAAGACAACTCTTGCCGCCCGCGATTTGCTGCATGTTCTGCAGAATATCGAAAACACAATGGGCAGAAAGAGGGAGATAAAAGGCGGCCCCAGGGTTATTGACCTTGATCTTCTTTTCTACGGGCAGGATGTTATTGATGAAGCTGATTTGACGGTTCCGCATCCGGAACTGCATAAAAGACGTTTTGTCCTGGAGCCGTTAAATGAAATTGCGTCTTATTTTCTTCACCCCGCTTTTGGTGTTTCCGTGCGTGGTTTGAAAGACCGGCTCGATGATCAGAAAGTTGTAAAATTGTTGGAAAAAAGGAAAAAGGTTGGCCGTTTGTCATGTTGATTCGTTTGATTATAATACTGATTTTAATTTATCTGCTCTATCGAATAATTAAATTATTCCACAGGTCAAGAACGGCGAGCGTAAGCAGTCAGCAAATTAAAAAAGTAAAAAACATGTCTCCTGTAGG
>DAOQVG010000221.1:0-3932 GCA_035341435.1 Smithellaceae bacterium | reverse complement strand
GCATCTTTGAAATGAAGTACTTTTTCGGCAGTTCCATCCACAGGACATCGGGAGAAAACATCGCCTCCAAAAGCGTAAAAGAAGAGATTAAGAATCTGGTAGGCAAAGAAGATCCGAAAAAACCTTACAGTGATTGTGAAATAGTAGAGCTGCTGAAGCAGAAGGGAATCAATATTGCCCGGCGTACTGTTGCCAAATACAGGGAAATGATGGGTATTTTACCATCCTCGAAAAGGAAGAAATACTTTTAAAGTGATTGTCCGCGAGTCACGATTATAATATCAATCAATAAAAAATCAATTGACTTTTGCTGTTGACATCACTATATGACTTGCCTTTATCTCGAACGTGGTGTTCGAATAAAGAAAATATGCAGCAAGCTGTCGAAGATGGTTTAAAAAATCAGGAGGGATAATAATGAAAATTTCGGTTACTTTCAGGAATGGTGAAGGTGAAAACTGGCAAAAAGTGTACGCAGAAGAGAGAGTAGTTAAACTGAAAAAATACCTGGATATGCCTTCCGAAGCCCACATTGTTCTTTCCACCGAAAAATTCAGAAATTTTGCAGAAATTAACCTCAGCGCAAATGGCTGGAACGTAAATGCCAAAGAAGAGGCAAAAGATATGCATTTGGCCATTGACAGCTGCATCGAAAAAATCGAAAAGCAACTCAAAAAACAAAAAGATAAAGTAAGAGAACATAAACCCGTCAGTATCCGTCATGCCGAAGAGAAAATAGTTAAAAGTGAAGAAGAGGAAGAATTACAGGCAAATAAAATTGTGGAAACAAGAAAAGTTATTTTGAAACCTATGTCCATTGATGAAGCCATTATGGAAATTGAAGGAAGCAAATCACGTTTCATCATTTATCGAGACTCTCTTTCTGAAAATGTAAGTTTGATATATCATCGCGACGACGGCAATTACACCCTTATTGAAACGAACAGCTGAAAAATAAAGTTATCCCTGTCAGCCCCATAAATGTGCTTATGGGGCTGATATCCTTTTAAATTTAATTTCGTAAGAAATTATTCATTGTTTCTGTAGGTTTCAAATGAGGTGAAGCTAAATGTCTTTGGAACAAATATTAAAAAAAGAATATCTCAATGAGAATCTACAGGCAAAAAATAAGAATGAAGCGCTGGATGAATTAGCGGATATTGTCATCAAAGGCCCATTGAAACTCAGTAAGCTGCAGGTTTATGACGCCCTGCTGCAAAGAGAAAAGCTTGGTTCAACGGGAATCGGAGATGGAGTGGCGATTCCGCATGGAAAAATAGGTAATCTGGAACAAGTCATCGTCGCGTTTGGCCGGAGCAAGAACGGCGTTGTCTTTGATTCAATTGACGGCAAGCCCGTTCACATTTTCTTTTTGCTTCTGGCTCCCGAAAACAGCACCAGCCAGCACCTGAAGACTTTAGCGAAGATATGCAGAATGCTGAAAGTCGACAATTTCCGTAAAAGACTTATGGCTGCGGAATCCAACGATGATTTATATGAAATAATTATTGAAGAAGACAAGGAACATCCTAATCCATAACGTGAGGAAGGCCTAGCGGCAAATTTTCACGTTTACTTCTACCTGTCCAGTAAAAATCCGGCATCCATGAAAAAGACGCTGTCTCTAAAAGAAATTTTTCAGGACAAGATCGCCGGACTGGGCATAGAAGAAATTCTTCCTTCCAGCGGTTGGCAAAAAATAATCTCCAATCCTTCTATCCGGCTGATAAATCGCATTCCCTATCCCCAGTTAAAAAAAAATGCCCCGGCGATTGCCATAACAGGTTCAACGGTTTTAAGTAAAATCTGTGCCAAACAGTCCGATCTTATTAATAATAATATTGTATTTCTTGTCTTAGCCGAATCATCCGCTATACCGGCCGAGTTAAAAAATCTTGCGCCGGGTCTTGATGTGACTGTCGCCGCCTCCAAATACGACAAGTATTACCTGAAAAGTCTTTTGAAAGGATTGCTTCGTGAAAAATTTCAGGAAACCGTTTTCGTTCATGGGGTGCTTCTGGAAGCGGAAGGGAAGGGAATTCTAATTACCGGAGCCAGCGGAACAGGAAAAACAACTGCAGCCCTCAAAACGGCTACTGGAAAATATTACTGGTTGGCGGATGATGTGGCCGTGATAAAAAAAAATAAACGCGGTGAGCTAATCGCCGCCGGACACAAAAAAATCAGTAATTATCTGCATACAGAGGCTACGGGAATTATACCGGTTGCTGATTTGTTGGAGCCTGGACAGATAAAAAAGAGTACGAAACTTGCGGCGGTAGTGGAAATTGAAAAAAGCACCAAAAACGATGCCCCTGCCATAACGCAAGGAGAAAAGGATATTCTGGGGACAAAATTGATATGCTTTCAGATCAAGATTTCGTCTGCTGGCTATTTTAATGAAAATCTGTTAGAAAAAATCATCAGCCAACTTTTAAAGGAAGATTAATGCAAAATCTGCGAGTTGTGATTATTACCGGCCTTTCCGGTTCCGGTAAGACTACGGCGCTTCGGGCTCTGGAAGATATCGGATTTTTTTGCGTCGATAACCTGCCGGTTGTCTTGTTGCCGAAATTTCTGGACATAACGACAAAATCTTCTCCGGAAATCAAGCGGGTCGCCATGGTGATGGATCTGCGTGAAAGAAGTTTTCTGAAAAAATACGAAGATATTTTCTCCCGCCTGAAAGAAAAAGGTTACAAGATTGAAATTCTTTTTCTCGATTCCAGCGACGAATCACTTCTGCGTCGTTTCAGCGTGACGAGGCGTGCACATCCTCTTTCCGAAAAAGGTTCGGTAATGGAGGGCATTCGACAGGAAAGAGAAAAATTGTCCGCCCTGAAAGAAATGGCCGACCAGGTTATCGATTCAACATCCACAAATGTTCACCAACTGAAAGATATTGTTCAGAGATATTTTTTGCCGGCTTCTGAACATCAAAAGGTAATAATCAACGTCATTTCTTTTGGATACCGTTACGGTCTGCCCGCCGATGCCGACCTGGTATTTGATGTAAGATTTTTACCCAATCCTTATTTTGTCGAAGATTTAAAAGAGTTTAACGGACAAAATGAAGATGTTCGCGACTATGTTTTAAAAAATGAAAAAAGCGAAATATTCCTGGAAAAGGTTTTCGATTTAATGACTTATCTCATTCCCCTGTATGACCGCGAGGGCAAGGTGCGCCTGAATGTCGCCTTAGGCTGCACGGGCGGGAAGCACCGTTCCGTAGTCATGGCCGATCAGTTGGGCGCTCATTTTGCGGAAATGAAATACATCGTCAATGTTACGCATCGCGACATCAGCAAAAGTTAACGACCTCGTAAAAAGGCCGGATGCTGCGTTGCGCTTCATCCTTCGTCACTGCGGCGTACGCCAGGTACGACTCATTCCTCAGTATTCGCGCGCCTTGCCTGCGACATTTTTACGAGGTCGTCTGAAAATTGTAAATTTTACGCCTTTTTACAAATCCATCAAAATTAAATACGATCAGAAAACCATCTTCTTGTTGACATTGTCATTAATCCAGTGCGGATCCCACCATTCCTGGGGATTGACGAATTGTCCGCCGACAAGAATACTGAAATGCAGATGATCGCCTCCCGCCAGTCCGGACATCCCCGAATAGCCGATGAGTTCCTGTTTCTTTACGGTTTTGCCGACTGTTGTATTGATGCTGGACAGGTGGCTGTAAAGACTGAACAATCCCTGACCGTGATCAATGATGACGGCGTTGCCGTAAATTCCCAGAGCGCTGGCGAAAACCACAATACCGTTGTTGGCCGCTTCAATTGGCGCATGCATGGTTGAAGCCAGATCAACGCCGCCATGCACAGACTCGCCGACCACATTAGATCCCGCCACATACGTTCTTTTATCTCCGAACAAGGCCATGGGCGAGGCGTTGGACATGCGCAGGAAAACGCCGTCCC
>DAOQVG010000220.1:0-3942 GCA_035341435.1 Smithellaceae bacterium | reverse complement strand
AGGGCGTACAATCGCTTAGCAGGCGATCGCTTTCGGCCACTCAGCCATCTCTCCGTTTTTGTTCAGCCGTAAATTATTCTCAGGAAGAACTTTTACCGGTTCTTCGTTATTAAATCAAGGTCATTTAGTTAATTCAACCAATGTCCTTTAATATCTGGCGGAGGGAGCAGGATTCGAACCCGCGGACCTTTCGGTCAACGGTTTTCAAGACCGCCGCCATCGACCACTCGGCCATCCCTCCATATTATGCAAGCATACTTTCTATTATGTAATCCGTTCCACACCCCTCATATAAGGCTGTAAAGCCTTGGGAATTAAAACGGAGCCGTCCGCCTGCTGATAGTTTTCCAAAATTGCCACGACAGTTCGCCCCACAGCCAGACCCGAACCGTTTAAAGTGTGGACGAATTCGACCTTGCCGCCTTCTTCGCGGCGGAAGCGGATCGAAGCGCGCCGGGCCTGAAAATCTTCGAAATTGCTGCACGAAGAAATTTCCCGGTAGGCATTCTGCCCCGGCATCCAGGCTTCTATGTCGTAAGTTTTGGCAGACGAAAAACCCAAATCCGCGGAACAAAGGCTGACTGTGCGGTGATGAATACCTAATCTCTTTAAGATTTCTTCCGCATTGGCGGTCAGTTTTTCCAGCTCTTCATACGATGTTTCCGGCGTTGTAAATTTGACCATTTCCACCTTGTTGAACTGATGCTGGCGGATTAAGCCGCGTGTATCCTTGCCGTAAGAGCCGGCCTCCGAACGGAAACAGGGAGAATACGCCACATGATAAACGGGCAGCTTTTTTTCTTCCAGTATTTCATCACGGAAAATATTGGTCACCGGAACTTCCGCCGTCGGAATCAGATAATAATCCATTCCTTCAATTTTAAAAAGATCCTCGGCGAATTTCGGCAACTGGCCGGTGCCGGTCATACTTTCACGGTTTACCATAAACGGCGTCAAGACTTCCGTATATCCATGTTCGCCGGTATGCAAATCGAGCATAAAATTAAATAATGCCCGCTCGAGGGCGGCCCCCAGGCCACGGTACAACGTAAACCGCGCCCCTGTAATTTTCGCTCCCCGTGCAAAATCGAGAATATTCAGGTTTTCACCGATTTCCCAGTGCTCTTTCGGTGTAAAGGAAAATTCCGGCTTTTCACCCCAGCTGCGGACAACAGGGTTATCTTCCGAACCGCGGCCAAGTACAACAGATTCATGCTGTATGTTCGGCACTGTCATAACAAAGGCGTTGAGTTCTTCTTCGGTAAAGCGCAAACGTTCGTCCAACTGCTTAATTTTAGCCGAAACTTCACCCATTTTGGCGATCAGGGAAGATGCATCCGCCTTATTTTTTTTGAGTTCGCCGATTTCCTTGGAAACACTGTTGCGTTCGCTACGCAGTGTTTCAACTTCCATCAAAATATCACGGCGTTCGTTATCGAGCGAGACAAAACGGTCAAAGTCAATAGCTTGACCTCTCTGCGTCATCTTCTCGCGGACGAATTCAACATTTTGCCTTACGTATTTAATATCCAGCATGATTCAGCACCAGAAAATTTGACATTATTCTTATGCCACGTTGCATTCAAAGCATAACGCGGCGGCAAGGAGGAGGCTCCGCAGGCGTATTATACATACGTTGAGGAAGCCGACGACGCAGCCAACAAAGTTAGGCAAAGAATGCAACGCGGCATGACTTGTTAAGAATAAAAGCACCTATCATTTTGAACAGGTGAAGTCAATATTTTTGTCCTTTTTCCACTCCCTTCAACGCTGCAATCTTCTTTTTACCTGCCCTATAATACTGTGGATTTCCGGACTCTTTAAAAGATAGGCGCAGATAAAATATGTCATTGCCCCCGCTATAATCGCGACAATCAGGTACAAAAGCCTTGCCCTGAACTGACCGTTGGAGCTCCAGGGCAGGACAAAGTCGACAAGAATAATTGCCCCCCACATCGCCAGTGAAGAAATAATTATTTTGCCGACGGAAAGATAAAATTGGCGATCTAAAAAAGCGCCGATCTTTTTCTTCAAAACGATGCTCAAGACAAGAACATTCACTATCGCCGCAATGGAATTGGCCAGGGCCAGACCGTTGTGTTTTAAAGGATACATCAGGGCAACACTGGCTCCCAGATTCACCAACAGGGTAATCACCGCTGCTTTCATCGGCCATTTGGCATCCTGCAGGGAATAAAAAGCCGCGGTGATTACGCGCAGCACGGAAAATGCCCACAAGCCCAGGGCATAACAAAATAAGGCCTGGGCCGTCAGCGTCGCGGCGTGAACGTCAAAGGCGCGGCGTTGAAATAAAACGGAAATAATCGGCATGTTCAGCGCCATCAAAGCCACCATGGCCGGAATGGTTACAAAAAGCATGAGCCGCAGGGAAAAAGACATGGTTGATTTCAGACTATCCATGTTGCCTGCGGAGGCATGCGCCGAAAGACTGGGCAGGGAGGCTGTGCCGATGGCGATGGCAAAGACCCCCAGCGGCAATTCCATAATGCGGTCGGCGTAGTAAAGATAGGAAACGCTGCCTTTGGGCAGCAATGAAGCCAGAATCGTGCCGACGAAAACATTGATCGTGCCGACGGCGGCGCCCAGAATTGCGGGCAGCAGTAAAAGAGCAATCTGCTTGATTCCCGGGTGATGCAGGTTGAATACATATTTGATTTTTAAACCGTACTTAACAATAAACGGCCACTGCATCGCCAATTGTAAAATACCGCCGATCATAACACCGACAGCCAGTGCGGTGATCGGTTCGGCAAAAAAGCCGCGCAACGTCAGCGCCGCAATAATCATGCAGATATTCAATATCACCGGGGAGAGAGCAGGAGCGGCAAAATGCCGGAAAGAATTCAGAATCCCCATGCACAAAGCCACCAGCGACATGAAGAAAATATAGGGAAACATCAGGCGGTTTAAAAAAACAGCCAGGCCAAATTGAGCGGGATCGTTGACAAACCCCGGGGCAATCAGGGTAACAACAATCGGGGAAAATAAAACCCCGAGTACGGAGAGGATAACCAGGAGAATCGACAATAAAGTAAAGGCGGTGTTGGCCAGCTCCAGGGCTTCTTCTTTCGATTTCTTCTGCAGATATTCAGTAAAAACAGGAACAAAAGAGACGGTAAGCGATCCCTCACCGATCAGCCGCCGCAAAAGATTGGGAATTCGGAAGGCGACAAAAAAAGCATCCGAGGCCAGGCCGGCTCCGAACAAGGCGGCCACGACCATGTCCCGCAGAAAGCCGAACACCCGGCTGACCATCGTCGAAATACCCACAATTCCGGCGGCCCTGGCTACCCTGGAATTCTCTGAATTTTTTACTTGTTGCATAATAGCGATTTTCTTTTATGTCTTCAAAACGGATTCTATTTTCTGCTCCAGCTCCGTTTTGGCCATATCTTTCACAACTACGGACTTCCGGCGTGACTTGCCGCCGGCAAATATTTCCAACTGACTTTTTTTCAATCCGAGTTCCTTGGCCAGCAGCTTGATGCACGCCTCATTGGCCGCCCCCTCCACCGGCAGAGCAGTAACCTTAACTTTCAGGGCATCATCCTGCACACCGGTAATTTCGGCGCGTGACGCGCGGGGAGTCACCTGAATGTCAAAAGTCAGGCCGTTTTTCGATTCCTTCACGGAAAACTTCGGGGTCACTAAGAATCGCCTTTCCGTATAATTCCATTTGCAAATCAATGATGATACCGCGGCGGCTAGGAGGAGGCAACGAGGCGTATTATACATACGTTGAGGAAGCCGACGACGACGCCAACAAAGGGAGCACTTGATTTGCAAATGGAATAAGCTATAAGCGCTGGGCCAGTTGGATTATTGTCTGCACCAGAAAATACTGTAAAAAAATAATAATTAAAACGACGATAAACGGTGAAAAATCTATCCCCATGCTGTTAAAAGGCAGCTTGCTGCGTA
>DAOQVG010000219.1:0-3947 GCA_035341435.1 Smithellaceae bacterium | reverse complement strand
GCAAATAAACCAGCACATCATAACCGGACCGAAGATTCTGGCGACTTTATCCGTCCCCTTGGATTGAAGGGAAAAAAGTCCGACGGTAATTACAATTGCTATAACTATCAGGATTTCCAGCCGCAGATTTTCGAGACCCGGGATGAGCAGCATCCCCTCCACTGCGGACAAAACAGTAATGGCCGGCGTTATGGCCCCGTCACCCAGCAGCAGCGAAACACCGAGAAAGGCAAGAAACCCGGCGAAAGCC
The DNA here is from genome assembly GCA_035341435.1 of Smithellaceae bacterium. GTDB lineage: Bacteria > Desulfobacterota > Syntrophia > Syntrophales > Smithellaceae > MVRV01. Next base: position 3,697 of record DAOQVG010000219.1, on the reverse strand, counting down.
AGTTTACGGCCTGACTTGAGCTTCTTGCTCAGGATCTCCCGCAGCATTATTTCGCCGCCCTGCCCCTTATAGGCGAGGCTCATCGCCAGCCAGGCGTACTCGACCGTAACAAGCAAAAGCATCGTCCAGACAACGAGAGAAAGTATCCCCAGAACGCTTTGCTCGGTTCTGGGCGTCAGGGTAAACACCACAGTCAGAGTATAGATGGGGCTTGTACCGATATCGCCGAAAACTATCCCCATTGAGTGGATGACGCCCCCCCAAAAAGAATCATGCCCGTTGTTTTTTAACATTCTTGATTTTGTCTCCTTGTCTTCGGGAGTATCCGGCGGTTCCTATAACAGAAATCATTGCTGATTCCAAACAGTAATCTGCAGTGCAACACAGCAGGTATCTTTTTTTAAAATCCAGGTTTTTTGTCTGCGGATGATGTTCCATCCGGCGAAATTTTTCTTAATTTTCTCCAGCATTCATCCGAAAAAGTATGCATAATTCAAACGAAACAAGGAGGATCCATGGTTCCGTTAATAGTATTAGTCGTCATTATTGCACTGCTGGCGTTTTATTTTGTGGCTATATACAACGCCTTGATCTTCCTGCGTAATCAATACATGAATGCATTTAAACAAATCGACGTCCAGCTGAAACGCCGCTATGATTTAATTCCCAATCTGGTGGAAACCGCCAAAGGCTATCTGACGCATGAACGGAAAACATTGGAAGAAGTAATTCAAGCCCGTAATATCGCCTACGCGGCGAGCAACACTGCCGCCGGGAACCCCGGCAACTTTGGAGCCATGCAGGAATTATCCAAAGCAGAAGGATTTTTAAGCAGCATGATGAGCAGGCTGCTGGCCGTTGTGGAAGCGTATCCCGATCTGAAGGCCAATCAAACCATTGGTTCGTTGATGGAAGAATTAACTTCGACGGAAAACAAAATTTCCTTCGCCCGACAGGCCTACAACGACAGCGTTACGGATTACAATGTCCGGCGCGAGCAATTTCCCTCTAGTATCATTTCGTCATCCTTCAATTTTCAGGCAGCCGAGCTTCTGGAATCCGTAAATAACGCCAGGGAAAGAGAAGCTCCCCAGGTAGCATTCACCTGAGCAGACCGCGGATGCCCGGCAAGAAAAATAAAATGACGAATCGGCGTTCGACCAACTTTTTCGCCCGACAGGAACAAGCCCGCAGCAATTGCCGGCAGCTGGTCGCCGTGTTCATTGTCGCCCTGCTGGCCATTATTATCGCCATCTATTTTGCATTTCGTTTTATCTGCTACATTAATTTAACTACAAACATTTTTACCACCTCGGAGACAGCCGCCGATCTTATGCGGCGCAGTTCCTTTTCATGGTGGGACCCGGCGATTTTTATGCTGGTCTTTATCACAGTTACCTTTTTTATTTTCACGGCCAGCATAATCAAAATGCAGCAGCTGCAAAAAGGAGGGGGAACGGTAGCCCAAATGCTGGGCGGAAGATGCGTCGACAAAGGTACAAACATTCCGGCGGAACGGCAATTGCTCAATGTGGTCGAAGAAATGGCCATCGCGGCGGGCATTCCCGTACCGGAAGTTTACATCCTGGAAAAGGAAACAGGCATTAATGCTTTTGCCGCCGGTCTGACGATAAACGACGCAGCCATCGCCGTAACACAGGGCGCCCTGGAGAAGCTGACTCGTGAAGAATTACAGGGGGTAACAGCCCATGAGTTCAGCCACATTCTGCACGGGGATATGCGTTTGAATATTCAACTGATGGGAATAATTTACGGCATTCTCGTCGTGGGCATTGTCGGCGGAGAAATCCTGGACAATCATCGTATCTCATCGAAATCAATTGTTCTTTTTGTGGCCGGTCTGCTGCTGACGACAATCGGTTATATCGGAACATTCACCGGAAGGTTAATCCAGAGCGCGGTTTCCCGGCAGAAAGAATTTCTGGCCGACGCCTCGGCCGTGAAGTTCACCCGTAATCCCCTGGGGCTGGCTTCCGCCTTAAAAAAAATCGGCGGATATTTCTACGGTTCTCGGATTAATTCTCCGACAGCCAGACAAGCCAGTCATCTGTTCTTTAGTAAATCATGCGGGAATTTTCTTTTCGCGGATTTTTTAGCCACCCACCCGCCGCTCACCGAACGCATTTTGCTGCTCGATCCGTCGTTTGACGGTATTTTCCCCCGCGTGGAAGACAACGGGCAGACTTTTCCATCCCGGCAACAGTCCAACGCTTTATCCGCAACAAATAAAGCTGATCTTCCTGCACCCGGTTTAATGCCGGCGGCAGTAAAAGCTCCGGATGTTGTTGATCGCGTCTGCAGTCCTAACCCGGACAATTTAAATCGCGTTTCCAATATTCTATCCTCTATTCCCCAACAGTTAAAAGATATGTTAAACAGCCCCGCACAAAGCGCCGCCGTGATTTATGCCCTGCTTACGCAAAATACATGCGTTCAGAGGGAACTTCAGCTCAATATCGTCGGCCGGTCACCGGTTGCACCCGGAAACAGCGAAGATTTTCTGCATTTATGCGAACTGACGACCGGTTTGCAGGATGATCAGAAACTGCCTCTCGTGGAGCTGGCCTTGCCTTCTTTGCGCCGACTGCCGGCTGCGGAAAGAACAAACCTGTTGGAAACCATTAATTTGCTGATTCAGGCCGACGGACAAATTACCTTATTTGAATATTCCCTGCAGCGAATCGTGCGGCAATATCTGCACAAAAACGAAAATGCATTTAAAAAAACTGCATATTTCCATATTTCTCAAGTCGGTTATCATATTTTAATAGTGCTCAGAGCGTTAGCCAACGCTGGAAACAGGGGAAACACTGAAGCGGCGCAACTTGCTTTTAATGCCGGTGTGACGCGCATTCCGGAGTTGGCCTGTAAAAACCCCGATTCTTATTACACCGAAAATATTAATTTTGCCGAAATCGACACCGCATTGCAGAAACTGGATTGTTCGTCTTTTAAAATCAAACAGCTTATAGTTGATGCCTGCGCCCATTGCGTCTTGTCCAACAAAACAGTGACAGTGGCGGAAGCGGAACTGCTGCGCGTTGTTTCGCTTGCTCTCCACTGCCCCCTGCCGCCGTTTGATCCACATGAATCAACATCGAATACAGCATAGAGGCATCCGGGGCTCTTTTTCATTGACATTTCCATACGGTGCAGCTAGAAAACAAAAACGGTTAATAGAGTGTCCAATCCTGTCGGAACAAAAAAAATGATGGAGTCGCCCTATGAAATCATACGTTGTTATTTCGTCCATGGGGCCGGATCGATCCGGTCTGGCTAAAGAAATCGCCGAATTTTTTACAGCGAGGGGCATAAACATCGAGCGCTCCCGCGGCTGCGTTTTGGGCAATGAATTCGGCATGATCATTCTGACATCGGGCAAGACCGACGACATCGAGCGCCTGATCCAAGATTTGGACATCCTGCGCGAAAAGACAAAACTGGATATCTATGTTCGGAAAACGAAAGCCCCCAGCCACCGGGATGTCTTGCCTTCGATTCCTTACAAACTTATTGCCACCACCGTAGATCGTCCGGGAATCATCAATCAGATCTGTACGGCGCTCCAATTGCGGGGGGTCAGCATTGACGACCTGTCCACCAATGTGGACAACAATCCCGTTACGGGAGCAAATGTATTCCAGATGGTCTGCTACTTTTCGTTGCCGCCGGCAGT
>DAOQVG010000218.1:0-3959 GCA_035341435.1 Smithellaceae bacterium | reverse complement strand
GACTGGAGCGGGTAGGGTGTTCGCCGCAAAGCATCAGCAGGCGTTTATGGCCTTCACGTTCCAGGACCTGCACTTCTTTGGCGATTTGCTCCATCGTCAGGGCAACGCGCTTGAGTTCCTTGTTGTCGCGGCGGAAACCGCAATAAAGGCAGTTGTTGGAGCAGAAATTGGCGATATAAAGCGGAGCAAACAAAACGAGGCGGTTGCCGTAGATATTTTTCTTGATTTTGTGGGCCGCCTGAAAGATCATGCCGATCAGCTCATCATCCTCCGTTTGCAGCAATACGGCAACATCTTCAGGAGATAGACCTTTGAGTTCCAGAGCCTTGTCTATTATTTCCCGGACTCTTCCGGGATCGGGATTTTTGGCGTTCTCCAGGATGCTTTCAATTTTGACGTCATCAATAAAATCTTTAATCATCTTGATACTCCTTACGCTTTGGTCAGAGCTGATTTAACCTGCACTCCCGCTAATGTTCCGAGTTTGCCGGTCAGAGCGCCGATTTCATCCGTCGAGGCATGAACAATGAGGGCAATTATATTGAGATTTTTGGGAGCATGGGGAATCCCCATGCGGGCGACAATTATATTGCCGAATTCGCTGAGAATCCTGTTGACATTTTCCGACTGGGCGGCCCTGTTGGTGATAATGATCGTAATTGTTCCGATTCTCTTGTCCATAATCCTCCTTTTGCCTGCATAACCGGAGTCGAATAAAAAAAGGTTTGATCCGGGAAGAATCAAACCTTTAGATTAAAGATTGTATGCTTCCCTCAAGATCAGAAATACCCTCTCTCTCAGGCAAAAATTATTTGGAATTACGTGGTGGTTAATGGCATAATTACAAAGTTTTGTCAACTTCGATCAGGTGCTGCTATACTTTCAGACCCCGCGAACGGGCCAGTTCTTTTATCTTGATTTCAATGTCGGGGCTCGCCTGCATCAGCCGTTGGAGATCATCGCGGGTTATTTTATAGACTGTCGTACAGTCTTCCATCGCTCGAATATCTGCGGTTCGCTCTTCAGTGAAACCGGCCGCGGTGAATTCACCGACCATGGAAGGAGGGGTAAAGACGATGTCCGTGCCCGGAATTTCCAGTATACCATGAGACAATACGTAACCGCAGTTTTCGGTCTCTCCCTTCCGAATTAAATAATCTCCCGAACGCAAAGAAAGCTTGTTGAGGGATAGGGCCAGATTTGTCTTTTCTGTTACGTCCAATTGTCCGAATAAGAGAGTCCGGCTCAGCAGCTCTCTCGCTTCCGCCAGATGATGAAAACGTTGTTTAACATTTGGATTGTCATTTAAAAATTCGTTGACCACGTAGGCATTGAGTCCGACAACTATTCCATAGGTTAGAGCCTTTACATGGGCGGATCTTTTCTTGGCGCCCGAAATAAAAATATTCTCGCCAAAGAAATCGCCCGCATGCAGGATGGCGACCTCCTGGTTATTGCTGATGACGGAAAAAAGTCCGAAGCCGACGATAAACAGAAACTCGGATGCTTCCATCTTTTCCTGCAGAATCAGTTGCCCCGTTGCTATGGGACGGTAAATCGCCGCCTCCCTCAGTATTTGCGCCCAGCGACCCACATCGATGTCGGGGAACGGTTTCAGGAAACTGTCTATCGCCCGGCTGATGATGGAAGCGATGCCGAGGTTCTCAAATGGAAAGAGATGGTAAGGTTCCACGAAGGAGAAATGGAGCGGTACATCGGTCGCTTCATTTTGCCGGTGGCCCAGAAAAGTTGACCGGACGTCGTGTCCGAGGAAATCCTGCAGCGCCGGGTGCAGTCCGGCCTCTCCGCCGTCCGCGATGGTCACGTCTCCTTCAAAGACGCTCATGATCTGGATATATCTTTGATCAGTAATAACTCCTTCGGCCAGCATCTTCCGGGCGCAGGACAGGCCGACAGTGTCGGAGGTTATTTGAAGTTCAGTGGGTAGTACATCACTGCGCTGTTTTTTTCGTACTTTGACGGCGATGCAGGGTATCGGATGCGACGTATATTGAAAGAAAAAGTCAATCCCGTAGATCGTTGTCCATTTTTCTATCGGTATGGGATGGAACTCAAAATACTGTTTGACCACTTCCGGCGAAATATCGAGCTGCCAGGATAGAATTTCCAGCATCATTTGATAGATGTCTCTGGCGGTGTAGATGCGAATTTTTCTTCCCCGGCGGATGAGCTTCAGCAGACCCCCCATATGGTCTTCATGGCAATGGGTAAGAATTAAAGCGTCGATCTCGGCGACGCTGATTCCAGTTTTACGGGCCAGCAAATCCCAGAAGGGGCAGCAGTCAACCAGAACGGCCAGACCGTTCAAGCGTAGAACCATGCAAGTCGTCGGGCCTTTGGACTGAAAAGGCGATCCGTATCCCAGCACTTGCAGGGAGAAGGCCAGGGCGGCGGGAAATCCGCCGTAATTGGGGGGAACCTTCCAGATTGGCTGTATAGTTTCCTTTTCATCAGGAGAGATGTCCAGTTCCTGACAGTCGCCGGTTTCGAGGTCACGAATGGTAAAGAACATGTTTCTTGTTCTTTCCACGGACCATTTGTTCGGCAAAGCATCGCCGAGTTGGTGGCAGGACAGCATTTGTTCCCGGGGAATCGTTTTCCCTTTTTTATTTTTGAGGGAAAAATATTTTTTTTCTTTCAGGTATTGATTGGACCAGCTGCTTTCGACTCCAATGCTTTTAAAAAAATTCTTTTCCGGCCCCTGAAAAGTAAAATCTATTAATTTAACAATACGGTTCAGCTCCGCTTCCGTGGCGCACAGGGCGATCTTCTTTTTTACCGACATATCGACAAGATCAAAACCCCCGCCTTTGAATAAACTGCAAAGAAACATAAAATCGAAGGGGTTTAGAAGTCTGTCTTCATAGGAATTCAGGCCTCCATGGACCAGGATCTGGGGCCAGGGCAGATTTTCTTCGATAATATTCTGATGGTATCCGGCAAATCCGCCAAATAAAACGATATTTCCCTTGATCCTGCATAAAGCGGTACAGGGTTTACGATCCAGTATTTCAAAATTGTGCATGGATTTCCTGTTTATAGCTACATTTTTACCGGTCATAACGGTTATCTTTCTTTCAATGTCTTTTCCAGGGCGTAGAGGGCCGAGGGGAAAGGGGCGAGGCTGCGTTTGATCACACCCTGCAGAAAAGAGATTGCGACCCCATAATTGGTAATTCCCACACCGGCTTCCTGAGCCTTGCGCAGACGGCTCAGCATTTCCCGGCGCGTCAGCATGCACGCCCCACAGTGAATGATCAGCTTGTATTGATCAAGGTTTGCCGGATAATCCCGGCCGGCAGAGATATCAATCTGTACATCAAAGCCCAGATATTGCTTCAGCCAGCGTGGAATCTTTACACGGCCGATGTCATCTTCCAGGGCATGGTGCGAGCAGGCCTCGGCGATTAAGACTTTATCGCCGGGTTGCAAACGATCAATGATCGCCGCTCCGCGCGCCATGGCGGGCAGATCCGATTTCTGCCGGGCGAATAAGATGGAGAAGGTAGTGACGGGGATTTCCGGCGGAACATCGGCGGTCACTTTTAGAATGGCCTGGGAGTCGGTAACAACGATCGCCGGCGGATTTTTCAAATTGCCCAGAGCCGCCGCTAATTCCCGCTCCTTGACAACAAGGGCTGCCCCATCATTGTCCAACGTATCCCGGATTGTCTGTACTTGGGGCAAAATGAGCCGCCCTTTGGGAGCCTGCAGATCTATGGGCACAACGAGGACGGCCAGTGAGCCAGGCGGCAGTAAATCGCCGATGAGCGGCGGCGCGGCGATGAATTCATCAGGTGCAATTTCGCCTATGCGTTTTTTCAAATCGTTAAGGAATGCATTGCGGCTGGATTTGTCAGCGCACGAAACGCTGACTGCGCGTCCCGTTTTTTGCCGCAGCAGTTCAGCAAAGGCCGTTTTGGCCAGCGCCAGCAGCA
>DAOQVG010000217.1:0-3962 GCA_035341435.1 Smithellaceae bacterium | reverse complement strand
ATATCCATTGTTAAAAGAACTGCCGAAGACAAAGGTCTCTCGCTCATCCCTTTATTCCATGCTTTTGGTGCGACCGCCAATATGCTGGCCGTCATCCGCTGCGGCTGCAGCGCCGTGATGATGGAAGGATTAACAATGAGCAGCCTTTTTAATGTAATTGAAAAGGAGAAAATTACTTTTATCTGCGCCGTACCGCGCCTGTTTCTGGGCATGATGTATTTTGATGATGCGGCAAAATATGACGTCAGCTCACTACAGGTTTGTGTTACCGGAGGTTCAGCAATGCCGCCCCACTTACTTCCGGAATTTAAAAAACAATTTGGAGCGGACATTCTGGAAGGTTATGGTTTGACGGAAGCAGGGCCGGTTTGCTCTTTCACCAGAGTCGGCATGACGCCCAAACCCGGTTCCATCGGCATAGCCAATCCCGACACAGTCATTAAGATCGTCGATGAAAAAGGCAATGAGTTGCCGAGGGGTGAAATCGGCGAACTGATCGTCCGGGGCAAAAATGTGATGCAGGGATACTATCAAGACGAAGCGGCAACGGCAGCCGTTATCAAAGACGGCTGGCTCTATACCAGCGATTTAGGCAGGATGGATGAAGACGACTATATATTCCTGACCGGCCGGAAAAAAAGAATGATTATTACCAGTGGTTTTAATGTCTATCCGAAGGAAGTGGAAAATGTTGTAAATCTGCACCCGGCAGTTCTTGCTTCCAGGGTTTTTGGCAAAGAGAATTTAATCAGGGGCGAAATCGTTGCGGCTCAGATTGTTAAAAAAGACGGCATGGAGGTTAGCGACAGAGAAATCATGAAGCATTGCCGGATTTATCTTTCCGCCTACAAAGTACCGCGGAAAGTGGAATTCGTCACTAAACTAGAGTATCAGGACTGATGGACTCGTAAAAAGTCACAAAACTAACAATTTTCAGACGACCTCGTAAAAAGACCGCAGGCAAGGCGTGCGAATCATGAGGAAAGAGGCGTACTCAGCGTACGCCGCAGTGACGAATGATGAAGCGCAACGCAGCATCCGGCCTTTTTACGAGGTCGTCAGGACTAAACGGGGGAACGAAACCGGACGCTATAATCTTCAAACGCTTATTTTCCACAAGTATCGTTGATTTATATACTTGTTATTAAATACGGCGAATGATATGAACATAGCGCCTGTTCTATACCAGTAACTGGCGATTAACCGGTAGTGGAATAAACAAATCACTTCATTTAAGGAGAGAAAAAACATGAAAGAAGCAGTAATAGTTAGCGGAGCAAGAACAGCAGTTGGTAAGTTTGGCGGAGGCCTCAAAGGCGTTAAAGTAGTTGACATGGGAGCACTGGTAATTAAAGAAGCCTTGAAGCGCGCAGGTTTAAGACCGGAAATTACCGACGAATTGAAGGGCTGCCGTCCGGACGCCTTTGGTGATTTTGACAAGACAGCCATTAACAAGAAGTACTATGACTATGATTCATCTTTGAAGCCGGTTTATGTCGATGAAGTAATCATGGGTAATGTTGTCATGGCTGCTCAGGGACAGAACGTCGCCAGACAGTCAACAATTTATGCCGGCCTTCCGGAAGAAACCCCTGCTTATACAATCAACAAGGTTTGTGCTTCGGGTATGAAAGCAATCGCCGTGGCTGCCCAGACAATTCTGGCGGGCGATTCCGAAATCGTTGTCGCGGGCGGTATGGAAAACATGAGCAACGCACCTTTCGCCGTACCGGGAGCACGCTGGGGATACCGCATGGCTATGCCTTTTGGCCAGATTATCGACTGCATGGTTCATGATGGTCTTTATGAAATTTTCAACGGCTATCATATGGGCATGACCGCAGAAAACCTCGCCGCCCTTTATAAGATTTCCCGTGAAGAACAGGATGCATTTTCTCTGGTAAGTCAGAATAGAGCGCTGGCCGCCATCGCCAATGGCAGCTTCAAAGAAGAAATCGTCCCGGTAATGATTCCCGGAAAGAAGGGACCGGTTGCTTTTGATACTGACGAAGGCCCGATGGAAACCAGCATGGAAAAGATGGCTAAACTCCCCACGATCTTCAAGAAAGACGGCGGATGTATAACGGCAGCCAACGCTTCCGGAATTAACGACGCGGCCTGCGCCGTGGTTGTTATGAGCGCGGATAAAGCTAAAGAACTGGGTTTGGAACCCATCGCCAAGATTAAGGGATATGCCAGCGGCGGCGTTGATCCTGCGTACATGGGCTTAGGACCGATCCCGGCAACCCGTAAACTCTTCAAGAAGTTGAATCTGACCATGAAGGACATCGAGTTGATAGAATTGAACGAGGCCTTCTCCGTTCAGGCGCTGGCCTGCATGAGAGAACTCGGCGTAGATCAAGCCAAGTGCAATCTCTTCGGCGGCGGCGTTTCCCTGGGCCATCCGATCGGCTGCACCGGCGCCCGCATCACCTATTCACTGGCTCTGCAGATGAAGAGAAACAATCTGAAATTAGGTCTGGCTTCTCTGTGCATCGGCGGCGGTATGGGTATGTCGCTTGTTCTGGAAAGAGCTTAAGAATTATAGTTGTAAATGACGCGCACCACATTGCAACATAACTTTAGATATTAAACGGAAAGAGCGGGATCATTCCCGCTCTTTTTTTTTTCGATTATTTCACCAATCGAAGTTCATCACGCGCCGAATTTTTGCAGTTTTCCCGCATGGGCCAGGGCGATGCTCATTATGTATTTCATGGGCATTCTGCCCAGTCCGCCGGTAATGCAGGCGCGTTCGCCGAAGGTCGTCGCCAGGTCCCGGCGGCAGTTGGCCGCAGACAACAAAACGGGAACCGGATGCCAGCTATGACCGGCCATAACCGCCGGTGTGGAATGATCACCTGTGACCACGAGAACATCCGGCTTCAAGGCGCAAATATCCGGGATCAGCGAATCTACCTGTTCAATCACTTTCACTTTTTCCGCAAACTTACCATCTTCACCGCGTGAATCGGTGTATTTGATGTGAACAAAGAAGAAGTTGTAATTATTGTAGTTTTCTTTCAACGATTGGATCTCTTCTTCGACAGTATTTGTTTCAGCAGCAAGCTGCATCCCCAAAAGTCGGGCAATTCCCCGGTACATGGGATAACTGGCGATAGCCAGCGGCGAAAGTCCAAAACGTTCAGTCATGGAGGGAAAGCGTCGATAACGGGCATAGCCTCGCAATAGCATGGCGTTGGCTGTCTCTTCGTCTTTCAGAACCTCTTTTATTTTTACCGTCAGTTCCTGCATAACGGCCGCAGTATTTTGTGCCCCGGCAGTTAAGGCAACCGGTTCCAGCGGGAACAATCCTGTTTTTTGCGGATCAGTTTCCGCGATTTCTTCACTGAAGTCTCCGCCACGCAACGCCACCAGCGCACGATGCTCTTTTTCCGTTCTGAAAAATGCCTGCACGCCGGAGCTTAAAACAATTTTTTCCTGTAATTTGCGGCAGATTGCTTCGTTTTTTTCCGTGGCCAGCCGGCCCGCTCTTCTATCGGTAATCAAACCTTGAGCGTCGGCAGTGGCAAAATTCGCCCGCATATAAAGATCGCCTTCCGCCATCGGGAATTCAAGCCCCGCTGCCGACAGCAGGCCGCGGCCGACATTGTACTTTACCGGATCATAGCCAAAAAGGGCAAAGTGAGCAGGTCCGCTGCCCGGCGTAATGCCATAGCCTACAGGATCCAGCAGGCCGCATGTTCCTGAAGAAGCCAGTTGATCAAGATTTGGTGTCAGCGCAGCTTCGAGCTCCGTCTGTCCTCCGGGGCTCTGCGGCAAACCTCCCAAACCATCCATAATAAGAAATATTATTTTTTTGTCGTTTTTAACAATCAGTCGGTCAACAAATTCCGAATCCATAAATCACCCATTAATACTTAAATAAAAAAGGCGAGACAACCCAGGGCCGCCTCGCCTTCTTTTACCTCACAATAATTATCTCATACCGATCAGTTTAC
>DAOQVG010000216.1:0-3977 GCA_035341435.1 Smithellaceae bacterium | reverse complement strand
AGCATCCGGCATTTTTACGAGGTTGCCATGATTGAGATAGATGGAAACTATGGCGAAGGAGGAGGACAGATACTGCGCACCGCTCTCGGCCTTTCCTGCCTCTATCAGGTCCCTTTTCGGATAGCCAATATCAGGAGGCGGCGGGAAAAACCGGGCCTCATGCCGCAGCATCTGACCGCGGTCAGGGCAGCGCAGATGATTTCCGGCGCTGCGGTGACAGGCGATTTCAAGGGCTCCACCGAGTTATCCTTTGCACCCAGCGGTCTGCGGGGAGGGGATATTTTTTATGACATCGGCACCGCAGGCTCCACCGCTCTTGTCTTGCAGACGCTTCTTCCCGCTCTTGCCTTCGGTTGTAATGCAAAGAGCACCGTAACCCTCAAGGGTGGAACCCATGTGCCGTTCAGTCCGTCATTTCAATACGTTAATGAGGTATTTGCCCCCCTGCTGTCCTTGCTGGGAATAAATGTTAAATTCAAAATCGTTTCCTATGGCTTTTATCCACGAGGCGGGGGAGAGGTGAGGATGGAAATCCACCCCGTAAAGAAAGTGAAGCCTCTGATACTCAAAGAAAGGGGAAGTGTTGTGGAGTTGACCGGCATTTCCGGAGTCGGCAACCTGCCTCTTTCCATCGCGGAAAGACAGAGAAAAGCAGCATTGGCCGGCATCGCCGGGCGAATAAAACCCGGCGCATCCCCCGTCCGCATCGACGTACACAATGTTCCCGGTCCCGCGCAGGGGACATTTATTTTTCTCAAAATGCAGTTCGAGCACACGGCAGCCGGTTTTACCGCTCTGGGAGCACGCGGCAAGCCGGCGGAAAAGGTCGGGCAGGAGGCGGCAGCGGATCTGGTCAACTTTTACACCAGCGGCGCTCCCGTAGATCGGCATCTGGCGGATCAGATCGTTCTTTATCTTGCGCTGTGCGAAGAAGAATCAGAGTTTGTCGTATCCGGCATTTCGCAGCATCTGCTGACGAACTTATGGGTAATCAGCCGTTTTCACAATTTAAAATACAGCATCGACGGCCAGGCGGGCCAGGCCGGCAGAGTAAGGATAAAAAAGAGGTAATGCGATGGGCATTATTATTTTTCTAAACGGTCTGATGGTTGTTATTGACACAGGCATTTCAATCACCTATAATTTCACATCCAATGAAGTTCTTTTAAGCTCTTTCTGCCTGCAACATTTCCTTATTTACGGATGAAGTTTGTCGCCAATAGGAATTGTACCATTCTGATCTTCAAGAAAAGAAAGGTGGTTAAAGAAAGGAGGGAAAGATGGGAACTTATATCATGCTTACCAAACTCTCGCCGGAGGCCGTCGCCAAACCACAGTCGTTAACAGATCTCAACGAGGAAATAGAAACCCGCATTAAGAAGGAATGTCCGGATGTCCAGTGGCTGGCCAACTATGCCGTCCTCGGGAGCTGCGATTATCTGGATATCTTTGAAGCTCCCGATGCCGATGCGGCGACGAAGGTATCGCTGATCATCAGGTCATTCGGCCACGCAACGACCGAAACCTGGCTTGCCACGAAGTGGGACCGTTTTGAGAAACTGGTGGCAAACCTCAAGACGTAAATTGCATGTCAAAGTACTATGCGGATAAGTTCAGTAAGGAGCTTTCCCCCTGATGAGAATTACGGGCCCATCTTCCAGCGCGCGCTGCTTTCCATCATCCAACTCAGGCTCGACCACCCATTCATAAAGTTCTTTGGCATCCTGCAGGATTGGCTGCCGGGGATTCCGATAGTGCTTGCTTTGCATTTCCTCATCGTAGAGACCGATGCAGCCGTGTGAAGCCGGATAACCGGGAACGTCCCGGCCGTGAATCCAATAGGCCACTCCGCCTCTGCTGGTGAAAAATTTCAGGGCATAATGCATCGGATAGGGCGTATTTGTTTTCCCGATCTTGTACAGCGATGATTTGTGGTTTTTACTGAAAGTGGTAATCCTGAACAGGCCGGTGGGGGTTTGATTGTCTTTCCGGCTTCAGACAAACTGAGGAAGGCGAAAAGAAGCAGGACGATGAAGGCTATCGGCACAGGGGTGACATTGCCCGTTGGACGCATAAACTTTTTTGCCACCTCAACTTCCACTGGATTTGCAGTTTTTTAACGTTGTTTGTTTAGCAAAAAAAAATGTGTGATGTCAATAACGGGTTGTTGCCCAAAGGCGCAACAAGACCTAACACCCATTGGTGAGCGCAAATGAAGCAACTTTATATCGGCTGCAGCGGTTTCAGCTACGATCAATGGCAGGGGACATTCTATCCGGCCGGAATTTCCAAAAGCAGTTGGCTGGCGCATTACAGCACCGTCTTTTCCTCTGTGGAGTTAAACGTAACCTTCTATCGCCTCCTGAGGCAGGATACATTTGAAAAGTGGCGCCGGCAAACTCCGTCAAACTTCAGTTTTGCCGTCAAAGGAAGTCGATTTATCACCCATGTAAAGCGACTTCGAGAGCCTGCCGAACCCCTCGAGCGCTTTTTCGCTGCGGCTCTCCATTTAAACAACAAACTGAAGGTTGTTCTCTGGCAATTTCCACCTTCCCTTGCCGTCAATGTGGAAAGACTTGCATCATTCCTGGGACTGCTGGCAAAATACGAATTAAGACATGCGCTGGAATTCAGGAACAAAAGCTGGCTGACGGAAGACGTCTATGATCTGTGCCGGAAGCACAACACGGCTCTTTGCATGGCCGACTGGCCGGAGTTCATTGACGAGCTGCCGCTGACCGCTGATTTTGTTTATTTAAGAAGGCATGGCCGCTGCGGAGATTATGCGGGATGCTATACCCACGAGGAACTTCAAAGGGATGCCGGAAGAATCCGGAGCTATCTGCAGGAGGACAGAGACGTCTTCATATATTTCAATAACGATGCTCTTGGCTTCGCCCCGCAAAACGCTTCGGAGCTTGCGCAGATGCTGCACGATGCCGGGCGCTTTCATCAATCATGAATGAAAACCGTAAGATATTGGGAAAGATTTTATGTTCACGGCTTTCTTAATCAATGATCCTTCCGGCGATCCCGGCGTTTACCTGGAATTTCAATACCGCCGGGAGGTTTTTTTGTTTGATCTGGGGGAATTACAGCGTCTGCCGCCAAAGCAGATACGCAAAATAACACATATATTTGTCTCCCATACGCATATGGATCATTTTATCGGCTTCGACCACCTGCTGCGTATTTGCCTCGGACGAAACCAGCACATTTCTCTTTTCGGACCGCCGGGTTTTCTGGCCAATGTAGAGAGCAAACTGGGAGCCTATACGTGGAATCTTGTTCAAAATTACACCAATGATTTTGAACTGGCGGTCACGGAAATTCATAGCACCCATCAAATAAAGAGGCATTACCGCTGCCGCAGCGCTTTTCATCCCGAAGGCGAAGAGGTGTCCACCGTGTCCTCAACAAGACTTATGGAGGAGGAGGCGTTCCTTGTGCGCTACGCTTTTCTTGATCACAGCATCCCCTGCCTCGCTTTCAGCATAGAAGAGAAGAGCCGTCTGAATATCAAAAAAAACGTTCTGAGCGCAATGGGCCTGCCGACAGGCGCCTGGCTTACCGGGCTCAAAGAACAGATAATGAAGAATGAATCCGCCGAATCACCGGTGCGTGTATGGTGGAAAAACGAAGAAGGCACGGTGGAGGAAAAGTTTGTTCCCCTCGGTGTGCTGCAGGAAAAAGCGGTAAAGATTACCGCCGGACAAAAGGTGTGCTACGTTACCGACGCCGTCTGGAGCGACGGAAATGTGGAAAAAATCGTGCAATTGACCGGCGGTGCGGAGCTGTTGTTTATTGAAGCGCCTTTCCTGCAGGAAGATGCGGCAAACGCCGCCGGAAAACATCATCTCACCGCACATCAGGCCGGTACTCTGGCGTCGATGGCGGGCGTTAAACGTCTGATCATCTTTCATTTTTCGCCGAAGTACAAAGGCCAAAGCGATGCACTGCAAAAAGAGGCTCAAAAT
>DAOQVG010000215.1:0-4008 GCA_035341435.1 Smithellaceae bacterium | reverse complement strand
GGCCTGGAAAAACTGGGCTTCGCCGTCGACAGGGTGCGCAACGAACGCTGCGAAGTCAAAGCGGACAAACCCGTTTGCAATATCAGCGCCCGCTATGCAAATACCACCATACTTGTCGTGGCGACAAATGAGGAGCTGATGATTGCCAAGCAGTGTGCCCGTGCGCTGGATTATAAAAGCTCCATCAAACATCATATCCTGGCGACGGACAGGCGGCCTATCCGGGTCTCGGTCTCCGTACGTCATGCGCATTTGAGCAAAGCGGATGTCGAAGCTCTCTTCGGAGCAGGACACGTGCTTACATCCAAGTCTCCACTGTACATCGACAGCGAATTTGCCGCCAATGAAACCGTCAACCTGATCGGTCCCCGCGGCCGGGTGGACAACGTCCGCATCATCGGGCCGGAGCGGACGCGAACGCAAGTCGAAATATCCCGCACCGAAGAATTCCAGCTCGGCATTGATGCGCCCGTGCGGGAATCCGGTGATCTCGACGGGACACCGGGAATTATTCTGGAAGGAGCGGCCGGCCGCATTGAAATTCCCGAAGGCGTCATTTGCGCCATGCGCCACATTCACATGACGCCGGAGGATGCCGAAACTTACGGAGTGAAGGATAAAGATATTGTCATGGTCCGCATCGAAGGAGACCGCGACCTCATTTTCGGTGATGTGCTGGTGCGCGTCAAACCGGAGTACAAACTGGAAATGCACATCGACACAGACGAAGCCAACGCCGCCGAGCTGCCCCCTGTCTCAGAGGGCTACCTGGTGCGTATCGAAACGCGTCATTAACCTCTTATGGCGGCTGGCCGGACCGACATGTAATTTTTTCCGGCGCATGTATAACCTGTTTGCCACCATACCGAATTTGTGGTAGATAGCCCATCGCTTGCAAAAAACAAGGAGAATGGATGGCAGATCTATTTCAGGATAAGGTGGCGATAGTTACCGGCGGCGCCTCCGGGTTGGGACTATCTTTGTGTGAGGTTTTATGTCGACGCGGCGCTCAAGTCATCGTGGCAGATATTGACGATGCACCGGCGCAAAAGCTGGCAGCAGCCATAAGTGCCAAAGGCGGCCGGGCGCGCGCCGCACACGTAGACGTCGCGAACTTCGAACAAGTGGAAAAACTTGTTTCCGACACGGTTTCCGAATACGGACGCCTTGACTACATGTTCAACAATGCCGCCGCCTCCGCAACCAGGGGTGAACTGCGGCATGTATCGCTGGAACCCTGGCACCGGGCAATGGACGTTAATATGTTCGGAATTCTGCATGGAACACTCGCCGCCTATTCGGTCATGATCCGGCAGGGCTATGGCCACATCGTCAACACGGGATCCATAGCCGGTCTGGTCAGTTTTCCGACGAGCATCCCCTACGGAGCTTCCAAAGCGGCAGTTGTCAACCTTTCTGTTGCTCTGCGGGCGGAAGCGGAAGAACTGGGGGTGAAAGTCACTGTCGTTTGTCCGGGACCGATCCACGGCGAAGAACGCAAAAACGTCAAACTGATCGGCACCGAGAAAGCGGCGGAACTTATGCTCAACGGCGTGGAGCGCAATAAGGCGATCGTTGTGTTTCCCCTGCTGGCCCGTGTCCTCTGGTGGCTTTACCGGCTGTCGCCAAACCTGCTGCTTTCTTTTGGGCGTAAATTCATGCGGGACTTTCGCCGCGGACGCAAAACGCCTGCCGAAGCGCCGAAAGCCCGCAGTTAGAACGATCATAAAAGGAACCTAAACATTGGACCCTGCCGAAGTAACAAAAAAGGATTTGTTCAAAGCCTGTGAATCCTTGTTCGGGACGGACATCGACGTATCGGTCGAATTTCTGCGCTATCTGAAGCCGGACGGTGTGAAGGCCGCATACCGTAAAAGAGCGCTGGAAACGCATCCCGACCGGGCGCGTGTCGTTTCCGGAGAACCGGGTTTTCTGGAAAAACGCTTCAAGGAAATCAACCTCGCCTATCAGCTTCTGCTTGCTTTTTTAAGTTCTCCCGAAAAATATTCGCTCGACAAAGCCGGCGTAATTCATAGGCACTACAAACGTAAACAGCAGCCGGCAAGACCTGCGGCCCGTCGTAAAGCACACAGCCCACCTAAAAAAGAACCTCTTTACCGGGGCAGAATGCCGGCCAGAAAACTCCTGTTCGGACAATACCTTTATTACGCGGGGCATGTTTCACTCTCTGCCCTGATCAAAGCGGTCGTCTGGCAAAGATTGCAGAGGCCTTCCATCGGCTCCATTGCTGCCAGCTGGGGATGGATAGAGGGTCCGGATATCCTGGCTGTCCTGCGTTCCCGCCGGTACGGGGAGAAATTCGGTGAATGCGCAATGCGTTGCGGCTACATTTCCAAATTTCAATTATCGTTATTACTGGAGAGACAGCGGGCCATTCAGCCGCAGATAGGAAAATATTTTATTGAAAAGGGGATGATTACTCCGTTTGAGTTATACAAGTCAGTTGAGGAGATGAAAGCGCATAACAGGAAATTCCAGTCTTACTGAAAGAATAATGATTTTCGTCCTCTTCCCCCTGTCATTTGCCTTTCTTCTTATGAATCCGCCTTTTACCAATGACGTTAAATGCGTCGGTAATAATACCTTTTATTAAAATGAGCTTGAGGAAAATCCGCCCCGGTTTTTCTTCAGCGCCGCTAACATCATCATTGCCGGCGCCGGCCTTAGCCGCCTTCTGTAAATATTGAAAAAATTCTTCCGCTTCCCCAAATTCCGGATTTAATTTCAGGGCGTTTTCCAGAAATGCATCCGCCTTGTTGAGCTTGCCCTGTTCAAAATAGGCGCGGGCCGTATTGTAAAATAAATTTTCATCATCCGGAGATATTAAGAGTGCTTTGGAATAGTTTTTTATCGCTTCGTCATATTTTTTTGCTTCGCGGTTCCGGATACCCAGCAGATTATAGTAATGGACGATACCGTTTTTTATCTCTTCATTTTCCTGAATTACTTCCAACGCCTGCGCCATGTCCTCATCGTCGATGAGGGCGATGGCCCTTTGTATCTGCGAATTAATTTCCTCTTTTTTCTTTTCTTCGGCCTTAACCAATTCCAGTCTTTGCGCTTCAGCCGCCTCTTCATCCTTTTCCACTTTTTGAACAATTTCCTGTTCCTGGGCGATAATCATGCTTTTGATGAATTCCAGATTTGTGTCCAGATCCGTATCGCCGAAAGAAAATTCCCCGAAGATTTCCTGAAATTTTTTATGTGCAGCCAGATTGTTGAGAAAAGTTTCTATGCCTTCATGGAGTTCCTTCTTCTCCTTGCCGGTCATGGCGATTGCGGGCATCCGCTCGATAACATCTTTAAAAGTTATCAGGCAGGCGGCTATCTTGCCCTGCCGGACCTGCAGTTCGCAAGTATGGAAACGATGGAAAAGCTCGGTTACAGTGGATATTTTTTTTGCCATGCGTCCTTCCTTTTCTATGGTAGGTAAAGCGAAAATACTCCGCCGTTTAATAGCCCGCCGTTGGTGATCGAGATAAAACCGCTTCTCCCGTTGTTAACATGCAGGGAGGCCACCATCACGGAAAAGTAAATTCCCAGCCCCGTACTGCCGGTTCGGAAGTCTATTCCTTTTTCGAACTGTGGATTACTGTCTTCGTTAAAAAGCATGGAAGACGGATACCCCGGGCCGTCGTCTTCGATCCGGATCACGAGATAGCCGTTTGTCATAAATGAACTGATGCGAACTTTTTCCTTCGTATAGCGGAAGCAGTTATTGATAATGTTGTCCAAAACCCCGGCAATAAGATTGCGGTCGAAGGCCCAGAAAAGAGACGAACTGCAATTTATTTCTATTTCTATTCCTTTCGCGTTCAACAGTGCTTCATGCTGAACGGCGGCGTCCTCCAGGACTTCTCGAATCGAGTGATAATCGATATTAAAGGCCAACTGCGATTTTTCCGCTTTATAAAGGGAAAGCAGACGGATGAAACTGTGATTCAGACGTTTAATTTCGTATTGCAGTTTGTAGAATTCCAGGCAGGC
>DAOQVG010000214.1:0-4014 GCA_035341435.1 Smithellaceae bacterium | reverse complement strand
ATACAGAAAGCTGCCTCCCTTGATGCTCTCCGGGGATTTGCCGGCCGCAGTCCGTCAAATTGCTTCCATCGACGATCCGCTGTCCCTCTTGATTGCCTGCGGCGTCTGGGTAAAATATCTGCCCGTTGATGAAAGCATTTTACAGCTGGCCATTGATACCGCCGCCAAACAGGGATGGCGCAGACCTTTATGGGCCTATCTGACCCGCCTGCAGCAATATTATGCCGACCGCCGCGAAACAGCCAAAGCGGAAAAGATCCGGGAGCGCTTGGAGTTATTGAAAAAATAAGATTGCATTTACCGTTCATTTCCCTTAAAAATTACCCATTATTGAATATACGGGGGCCTATATGATCGTTACGGACGATGCCGGTATTTGTCAGGTTTGTCATAAAAAACAAAGTATTATCCTTTGCGATGGTTGTGCAATCGCCCTTTGCGAAGATTGCCGGAAATTTGATATATGGGGCTCGGGCTGTGGGAATCTCATTCCGCGTGTTTTCTGCCCAACCTGCTTTGACGACGTTGAGATTAACCCTTTTTCCGGAAAAATTGATTAATCGGAGCCGGTTTTATATTTAACTTGCTCATCATTGGTTTTATAAGGCATGACGAAAGAAAAGATACCTTCAACACCGGCAACCAGGCTTTTAAAGGCGCAATCGGCTGTGTTTACATTGCGCACTTACAAGTATGAAGAAAGAGGGGGAACAAAGGTTTCGGCCAGAGAATTGGGCGTTGATGAACATTGTGTAATTAAAACGCTGATCATGGAAGATGAAAACACCGATCCGCTGATCATCCTGATGCACGGCGACAAGGAAGTTTCCACAAAAGCGCTGGCCCGTGTTATCGGCACAAAGTCCATCGCTCCCTGTCGCCCGGAAATCGCTCAGAAGCATTCCGGCTATAAGGTAGGGGGAACATCACCTTTCGGTACAAGAAAGGCACTGCCCGTCTATATGGAAAAGACTATTCTGGAGTTACCGACAATTTATATCAATGCCGGCAGCCGGGGGCTGCTGGCCCGGATGGCTCCGGCGGAGATTGTCCGAATACTACACCCGGCTATGGTTAACGTTGCCATATGAAACGGTTTTTTCAGGTAAGAGGTAAATATATATGCCGAACAACGTGATAATCCGCTGCCTGAATTGCGGTACTAAAAATCGTATACCGCATCATAAATTTCAGCAACGGCCGATCTGCGGTAATTGTCATGCCCCGCTGGATGATTTAATTATCCGCTGTCTGGAATGCGGCACTAAAAACAGGGTATCCGAAGATAAGCTGCACCAGCGCCCCCTGTGCGGTAAATGCGGCGCACCGCTGGTAATCGTCCAGCAGCAAACAAAGCCCATCGAAGTAACCGATGCCACCTTTGCCCGGTTTGTGCTGGCTGATGAAACTTCCGTTTTGGTTGATTGCTGGGCTCCCTGGTGCGCTCCCTGCCGTCAGCTTGCCCCGATTATGGAAGAACTGGCCTCCGATTACGCCGACGGGATAACGGTGGCGAAGCTCAATGTGGATGAAAATCCTGCGATGGCATCACAGTATGGAATCCGCAGTATCCCCACCCTGCTGTTTTTTAAAAACGGAAAATTGGTGCAGAGACTGGTCGGCGCTCTGCCCAAAGAAGAAATTGAGAAGAATTTACTCGCGATTATTCAAGCCAGATGAAACGAAGATAACCGCTTATGGAAGAAAATAAGAAAAAGTTAATGTACCGCTGCAAAATTTTTGATGTCTGGGAAGAAGAATTTTCCTTACCCCACGGTAAGGCGACCAGGCAAAGCATGATCGACCATAAACCGACGGTCGCCGTTGTCGCCGTCAATGATAAAAATGAAATACTGTTGATCAAACAATACCGCCGCGCCGTCGAACAACATCTGCTGGAAATTCCGGCCGGCACTATCGACCACGAGGCGGAAACACCGCTGCTATGCGCGAAGCGCGAACTTGCCGAAGAAACAGGCTTTGATGCGGCAGAATTTATTGCATTGTTTGCAGGCTACCTGTTGCCGGGCTACTGCAATGAGTACATGTACTTTTTCCTTGCCCGGAATCTTTTCCCCGCGCCTCTTCCCCCGGATGAAGACGAATTTATTGAAGTTTTACCGACAAGTTTTGCGGATGCTCAAGCAATGGCGACAAACGGCGTCATAATCGACGCCAAAACTGTTTTGGGTATTCTTCTGGCCGCCCCCTATGTGAACAGAAAGAATTTAAACAAAGAGTAAAACGAACTTTTCAAAAATATCCTTTTGAAAGTGACCCAGCATTTCATCCCGCATAATTTTCAAGGCTTCGAAAGGTTCAAGGCTTGGTTTATACGGCCTTTTGGAGACAAGCGCATCATATACATCAGCCACTGAACATATCCGTCCATAGATGTGGATGTCGTTGCCGCGAATTTTCCGGGGGTATCCGGTGCCGTCATTGCGTTCATGATGCTGTAACACAATTAAACGGCATTCATCGTCAATCTGTTTTGTTTCCGTTAAAAGTTTGAAACCCATGCCGGGATGCCGGCGAATCTGATTCATTTCTTCGTCGGTGAGTCTGCCCGGTTTTTTGATAATAGCCTCATCGACGTATACTTTTCCGATGTCGTGCAAAAAGAAACCTGCCCCCAGGGCATGCATGTCGTGTCCATCGCTCCGGCCGAACACTACTTTCGCCAGCGACACTCCGTACACCCCCACATTAACCGAATGAATGTAGGTATCATAGTCGTAGGAAGTGAGTTTCCGTAAATGGTTGCTGGTTGCATCATCCTCCAGAATCAAATCCACCACATTAACAATATCTTTCTTAAATTGTGCAATATTTTCTCCGGTGGGCTTTTCCAGCAGCTTGCTGATCATCTTTTCCGAATATAAATGCACGGCCTGTGCTTTCGGCAGCGGTTCAATACTCTTATCCTCAATAACTTCCTTTAATTTTTCCGCGATAACTTTTGCGGAGAGATCCTCTTGCGGCTCTTCCCGCCTGGGCAGAGCGCTTTCCTCCGGCGCGGAAACACCTTTGTCCACATTAATATTAACTTCCAAAATGCCATGTTCGACAATTTTATCAATCTGCTTCTGGGAAGTAATCGTAAAGTTGTTTCTTATAAACGGATGGGCATGCCAGGCACTGGGCAATTCCACATACATGCCTACCTTGAGGTCGGACACTTTAATTCTTTTCACCATTTACTCATTATCCTTATTGCCTTTATTGAAAGAGTAAAACAAATTTTTTGAATAAATCCTGATGGAAATGTTCCAGCATTTCTTCTTTCATTACATTGAGCGCCTCATACGGCCGCAGCGGCTGTTTATACGGCCGCCTCGAACTCAAAGCATCATAAACGTCGGCCAGCGAGCAAATTCTCCCGTAAAGATGGATTTCTTCTCCTTTTAATCCCGCCGGATACCCGCTGCCGTTGTTTCTTTCATGATGCTGCATGACTATTTTTTTGCACTCGTCCGACAACTGATGGGTATCGGTTAAAATCTCGTAACCATATTGAGGATGCCTGCGTATTTCCATCATTTCTTCATCGGTCAGAACGGCCGGTTTTTTAATAATATTGATGTCGACCTTGACCTTCCCGATATCATGTAAAAAGAAACCCGCCCCCACTTCATGCATATCATGGGCGTCGGATTTTTTAAAAAGCGTCTTGGACAAGGAAATCGCCAGCAGGCCGACGTTGACCGAGTGGATATAGGTGTTGTAATCGTGGGATGACAGCATCAGCAATTCCTTGTTGGTCTTATCGTCCGCCAGAATTGCATCCACTACGGCAAAAATCCCCTTTTTGGCTTCCTTTATGCTCTCAGAGGAAGGATTTTCCATCAGCCGCTGAATCATTACAATAGAGTGATCGTGTATGGCTTTGGCCTTTTTCTCCGGCGGCATATTTTTGTTGGCAATGGCCTCCATTAAATCCGGAGGAATTATCGGCTGCGGCGGCGTCTGTTCAGCTTCCACAGAAGTGTTTTCGCCCGGTTTTTCCACCGG
>DAOQVG010000213.1:0-4036 GCA_035341435.1 Smithellaceae bacterium | reverse complement strand
CGGGATCGGGCGGCACAAGGATATCTTTATCCAGCAGCATGGCGAAGGCCAGGGGGATAGCTTTATTCTTGGCCACGCCGCCCTGCAGGACTATGTTTTTGCCGATGGTTCTGTTGCCGACAACCCTGTTGAGATAATTGGAAACAATCGAGGTGACGATGCCGGCGGTGATGTCCTCACGGGAGGCGCCCTGCAAAATGGCGTTGCGGATATCGGAGTTAATGAAGGCGGAGCAATGTTCACCGAACTTCAGCGGTTCATTGGCCCTGACGGCGATATCACCGATTTCCCAGGCATGGGCGATGTTTAAATCGCCCTGGGCGGATTCTTCGAGGAAGGAACCGGTGCCGGCCGAACAGGCTTCGTTCATTGCATAATCAATGGGCACCTTATTTTTCAGGAAGACATATTTGGCATCCTGTCCGCCGATTTCGAAGATGGTATCAATATCTTCCCGGTAAAAAGTGGTTCCCACGGCATGCGCTATTATTTCGTTATATACGGCCGGTGTTTCCAGAAAAACGCCGAGAATTTCCCGGGAAGAACCGGTGGTGGAAGCCAGCGTTATTCTGATTTGGCCGTCGCCGATATCTCCCTCGATTTGTTTTTTCATTTCGATCAGGCAATTTTTGAGAGCCTTCACCGGGTCGCCGTGGGTGCGGCCGTAAAATGACGCGGTGACTTCGCTGGTCTCCATATCAATCAGACAGGCTTTGGTTGTTGTTGAACCGCCGTCAACGCCTAGAATATACTCGCGACCGGCGACAACTTTTCCCTTTGGGGAGGTCAGATAAGATACTTTTTCCGCCGCCGTCTTTAAGTTCTGGAACCGCTTAAATTGTACTTTTCCCGGTTTGAACAATTTATCTAGGGAGGGTAAAGTGCTGCCGAAATTTTTTGCCAGCAACGCTGCTCCATAGGCTTCAAAATACGCCGCAGGCTTCGGCACGATGAATTCTATTTGCGGCATCCTCTCCCTGATGAAGCGAATGATGTATCGATTTTTCGTGACGCCGCCCACCAGAAGGACTTTCCCTTTGGAGATTCTGGCTCTTTTAAGAAAATCAAGGACTTTTGTGGCCATTACATTGCTCAGCGACAGAACAATGTCACCTTTATTGGCTTCACCTTTGTTTAAACGGTGGGTGCAATCGCTCTTCATAAAGACCGAACAGCGGGAAGAGAGCGTCAGAACGCAGCTGTCGTCGGGAATGTTGTTAATGTCGTTCAGATTCATATCCATTCTGGCCAGCTGCTGCTTGAAAAATTCGCCGGTGCCGGAAGCGCATTTGTTGCCGGAAAAACTGGTGATAATCTTCTTTGTTTTGTTATCGATAGTGTAAACGGCCAAATCCTCTCCGCCCAGGGAGACTACCGCATCCGCTTCGTAGTTCAAATGCTGAAGCGCTTCTTCAATGCACAGGGGTTCGATCACACTGTTGATGTTTAAGAGATGCCTTCCTTCAGTTCCGCAGGCCAGTGTGGAAGTGCCGGTAGGAATCTTTTTGGCACATAAAATTGCATGGAGAGTTTCCAGAAAATTTCCTTCGTGCGGTTCAACTTTGCTCCAGAGAATGTTGTCTCCTTCCAACATGGTAACTTTGACATTTGAGGAGCCTATGTTAATTCCAAAGCTGTGCATTTAAAATACTCCAAAAAGTAGCTGTTATTCAAACGATTAATCGTTGTTGGAAATGGCGAAGAATATGCTGATTCTATTGAGTATATAGAAAATAACTGCAGGATAAAAAGAAATTACACCCACCCGGAGGGACGACGATACGGCCATCCCTCCGGGTAATTTGAGAAATTAATATTAATGGCCTTCTTCCAGTGCTCCGCCTATATACATCATTGCCAGCAACATAAACACCAGTGTCTGAACTACGGATGTAAAGATCATCAAAATGAAAACAGGCAGCGGAACAAGATAGGGAACCAGGGCAAGAATAACGGCCAGAACGATATCTTCACCCTTGATATTGCCGAAGAGTCGGAAAGTCAGTGAAAGAACACGGGATAAATGGCTGATAATTTCGATGGGCATCATCAGCGGAATCAGCCACCAGACGGGTCCCAAAAATTGTTTGAAATACTTTAACCCATGGGTCATAACGCCGACTACGTGCGTGGCGACAAACACAACCAGGGCCATGGACAGGGTAACATTGATGCTTGCCGTTGGCGATTCAAAGCCGGGAATTATGCCGATCAGGTTGGCAGTCAAGATGAAAAGACCGATAGTGGCTATCAGCGGGAAATATGTCCGGCCATGATGGCCCATCGTGTCGGTGACCAGAGTATCAAAACCGCCGACAATTGTCTCCATGACGTTCTGCAGCGGCCCCGGATAAATCTGCAAGTTCCTTGTGGCCAAAAAAGAAAGCACAGTTAGAAAAAGAATGGTGAATATTGAGTACGTTACATGTGGGGGAAGATAGCTGTTTTCCAAAAATAAAAATGGGTGCATATTTTAAATAACCTCCTCAAGACAGTTTTTTTTTGAAAAAATAGTTGCAGTCACGGTGATAATTATGTTGATTATCACCACGGAAAGCCCGACGACTAAACCGACGACATCAACGGTGCCCCTGCTAATCAGTAAAAACAAAACAATGCCGGTAATCAGCAGGCGAAGGCAGTATTTCAGCATAATCGGGGTTTTAATATCGCCTTTATCACCCAGATTTTTAAAAGAACTTTGCAGCCCCCGGCTCATCCAGTAAAAATTGACAATGCTGATAAAACCGCCCAGCAACACACCCAGAGCAAATTTAAAAGGAGCAAAAATAAGGGAAGGGATAAAAAGAACAGCCAAAAAAAACCAGTTCGCTAGTTCAATTCTTTTCTGGATGAGGTCTTTTTCGATGTTGTTCACTTTTTAAGCTCGTTATAACGGGTTTTTCGTTCGGAAAGTATCTTTTAATTAAAACGTACAGGTTGCGAAAACCGGCAACAATTCCCATAAAAAGAAGCAGTACTTTGAAGAAGTTCCCCGTATCAAATTTATTGTCTAAATAAATTCCGATGTAAAGACATCCGAAAATTGCCAGAACCATTGCAATTCCGACGCTGCTGGCAGCGGCCAGTTGCATGATGGAATTTCTGATATCTTTGTTCATGCGGCTCTTTAGCACTAAAGGGAATCAAAGTCAATTAAAAACACCGGCCAATATTATTTTATCGGCGGCACAAATAATGATTGATTCTGTACTGTTTTTCTAAATTTCTGACAAGCTGGCTTCCTCAAAACACATTATAAATGTTTCAATGTTTTTTCGCAGGCATGGAGGAAAAAATCAATATCGGCCTCCGTATGGGCAAACGACAGGAAGTTGGCCTCAAACTGCGAAGGAGCAAGCCAGACGCCTTCTTTTATCATTCCGTGAAAAAATCGGGCGAACAGGGCGGTATCCGATTTTTGGGCCTGAGAGAAATCGTCAACGGGTCCTTTCTGGAAAAATAACGTAAACATGGACTGAAAACGGTTTACGCAAACTTCCATGCCTTTAACGAAAAAGAGTTTTTCCAGATTCCGGCAGAGTTCGCCTGCTTTTCTATCCAGTTGGTCGTAGGAATCAGCCTTCGCCTGCAGCAGCTTAAGCGTGGCCAGGCCGGCATTCATGGCCAGCGGATTGCCGGACAGCGTTCCCGCCTGGTAAACATCGCCCACGGGGGCAAGCGACTCCATGATCTCTTTTTTCCCGCCTATAACCCCGACAGGAAGACCCCCGCCGATTATTTTACCCAGACAGGTAAGATCGGGTTTAATCCCGATCAGATTTTGGCAGCCGCCAAAGGTAAAACGGAAGCCGGTGATGACTTCATCAATTATTAATATAATGCCGTGTTTTGCCGTCAGCTCGCGGAGACCGGCCAAAAAGCCGTCTATGGGCTTCACAACACCCATATTTCCCGCCACCGGTTCGACGATGACTGCGGCCAGTTGCGATCCGTAACGCTCGATTGCCTCCTGCACCGCGTCAATATTATTATAGGGCAGGCTAAGCGTCAGCTCGGCCAGGGTCTGCGGAAT
>DAOQVG010000212.1:0-4044 GCA_035341435.1 Smithellaceae bacterium | reverse complement strand
CAGTGCAGTGCTAACCCATCTCCACTAAAATCTTGTTAAGCTCTTTGATTTCATCGCGCAGGGCGGCGGCTTTTTCGAATTCCAGATTCTTGGCGGCCTGCTTCATTTCCGCCGTCAGATTCTTAATGAGCGCCGGCAGGTCCTCTTCTTTCACGGAAACGGCCCTGCCTCCGGCATCCACCGGAACGGTCATATAATCGGCTTCGTAGATGGAACCCAGCACATTGCTGATCGACTTTTTAATTGTTTCCGGTGTGATATTATTATCTATATTGAACTTCGCCTGAATGGCGCGGCGGCGCTTTGTTTCATCAAGGCAAGCCTGTATGGATCGGGTGATTTTATCGGCGTACATAATAACCCTGCCCTCAACGTTGCGCGCGGCGCGGCCGGATGTTTGAATGAGCGAACGTTCGGAACGCAGAAAGCCCTCTTTATCGGCATCCAGTATCGCCACCAGCGAAACTTCGGGGATGTCCAGACCTTCCCGCAAAAGATTGACGCCGATCAAGATATCAAATTCGCCCAGACGCAAATCACGGATGAGGCTGACGCGCTCCAGTGTATGAATATCGGAATGCAGGTAACGCACGCGAATATTGAGCCCGGCATAGTAATCGGTCAGATTCTCGGCCATTCTCTTGGTCAGCGTGGTAACGAGAACTCTCTCCTGTTTCTTAACGCGCCGCCGTATTTCTTCCAGCAGGTCATCCACCTGATGCTGGGCCGGCTTGATTTCTATTTCCGGATCCATCAGGCCGGTCGGGCGGATGATCTGCTCTACCCGCACGCCGCAAGCCTTTTCCATTTCGTAAACGGCGGGCGTCGCCGAAATATATATTCGCTGATTGGGCAGAGCTTCATATTCTTCAAAGGTGAGCGGGCGGTTGTCCAGCGCCGAAGGCAGACGGAAACCGTATTGCACCAGTGTTTCCTTGCGCGACCTGTCACCGCGGAACATGCCGGCCAGTTGCGGCAATGTGGCATGACTTTCATCGATGACAATCAGGGCGTCATGCGGCAGATATTCCATGAGCGTCGGCGGCGGCTCTCCCGGTTTTCTCCCGGTCAGATGACGGGAATAATTTTCAATGCCCTGGCAGTAGCCCATCTCCTCCATCATCTCCAGATCAAAGTTGGTGCGCTGCTCCAGCCGCTGCGCCTCCAGCAGTTTGTTTTGCGCTTTGAGCTCCGTCAATCTCTGCGCCAGTTCTAGCCTGATGTCGGCCGTCGCTCTTTGCAGATTTTCGCGCGTGCTTACGTAATGACTGCCGGGGTAGATAGCCGTTCTATGCACTGCGCCCAGCTTTTTGCCGCGCAGCGGATCGATCAGCGTCATGGATTCTATGGTGTCGCCGAAAAACTCCACCCGCAGCGCCTTCTCATCTTCATAGGGTGGAAATATCTCCACCACATCCCCGCGCACACGGAACGTCCCGCGATGAAAATCAATATCGTTGCGTTCATATTGTATTTCGACCAGGCGCTTCAAAATCTCCTCGCGGGGAATATCCAGGCCGACTTCCAGTTGCACGATCATGCCCAGATACGCCTCCGGCGAACCCAGGCCGTAGATACAGGAAACGCTGGCAACAATGATGACGTCGCGGCGGGTCAGCAGAGCATGGGTAGCCGCATGACGCAGTTTGTCTATTTCCTCATTGATGGCCGAATCTTTTTCAATATAAGTGTCGGTTACCGGCAGATAGGCTTCCGGTTGATAGTAATCGTAATAACTGACAAAGTATTCCACTGCGTTGTCGGGAAAGAGGCTTTTGAATTCTTCATAAAGCTGCGCGGCCAGCGTCTTGTTATGCGCAATAATCAACGTGGGACGCTGCACGCGCTCAATGACATTGGCGACCGTAAAGGTTTTGCCGGAGCCGGTAACACCCAGCAGTACCTGATGCGGCCTGCCCGCGCCAATACCGTCCGCCAACGCATCGATAGCCTGCGGCTGATCACCCGACGGAACAAAATCCGTGACAATTTTTAATTCTTCCATATTCTACACTCTGTCATTGCGAGCCGAATCTCGGCGGCGTGGAAACCTCATGGCAGAACTATATTTGAGTTTATAGACAATGTACAAGAAATTTTTATCCCAACGACAACGCGCGCAATGGCAGCATTTGATTGGAAAAGAAATAACAACTACCCTGATAAATCATCAGTCCATATTATTAAGGTAAAAAAAGAGCTGAAAGGCCACTATCCGAAGCACCTCTGGCCCGACGCCTGGAACGCCATACCGACAAGAAAGACAAAAGGACGCAACGGATGACGGGAAGCAAAATCGTTTGTTCTTGACTTGGAGGGTGCTTTTTCTTATATATCATTAACATAAGTTAAAATTATGTAATCCATTGTTCGAAAGAAAAAGGTGAAGTATGGCTCGGCCCAGGATTGAAATTCCCATGGAAAAAATCAGGGCTTTTTGCGAGAAATGGAAGGTCACGGAGTTTTCATTGTTTGGTTCAGTGCTTCGCGATGATTTCCGTTTGGACAGCGATATAGATGTTTTGCTGAGTTTTGAAGAAAATTCCACATGGAGCCTGTATGAGTTTGTCGATATGAAAGATGAACTTCAGGCTATTTTTGGCCGTAAGGTTGACCTAGTGGAAAAAGAGGCGATACGCAATCCCTATCGGCGGCGTGCCATGCTAACAGAGCAAGAGGTTCTCTATGCCGCGTAACGAAAGCCGTGATCCAGCCTACCTCTGGGACATGCTCGATGCCGCAAGCGCCATATCAACATTTGTTGCCGGACGCACATTTCATGATTTTCAAACAGACAGGATGCTTAGAAACGCCATAGAACGAAACATGGAAATTATCGGCGAGGCGGCAAATCGCGTTTCAGAAAATTTTCAGAAAGCTCACCCGAAAATTCTATGGAGAAACATCGTTGGGCAGCGAAACATTTTAATACATGAATACGGAGAAGTAAAAAACGAAAGAATATGGGGTTTTGCATCTGTCATTGCCCGGCTCGACTGGGCAATCCAGTTATTATTATATTCCAACCAAACCGCCAAATAGTCAGTAATGGCAAGGTTAGCGAACAATGTTAAGAAGCGAGACCTGACCCCGTGCCTTCAATGGGATAGGGGAAGCCTACAGGTAGTTAGTGCAAAGCAGCAACCCGATGACCGCAATCTGGAGTCCCATGGCTTCCGGCTGTTGTTAAGATATCCAGAAACTATAGAATAATTTGTTCCCGACGACTGCGTTGCCGCGAAGTTCGGACAAAAGCAAAATCGGTGGGCGAAAGGATGATTTAAGGCATGGGAATATCGTGTACGTTCGGATTTCACAGCTGGGAAGGTTGCAAATGCTCGAAGTGTGGCAAGACCAAAGACGAAGGACATGACTGGAGGAAAGACTGCGAGAAGTGCTCCAAGTGCGGAGCTACCAGAACAAACGCCCATCAGTGGGACGGATGCAAGTGCAAGGCTTGCGGCAAGACCCGGGATGAAGGGCATGACTGCAGCAAGGACTATGATAAGTTCGCTACGTGCGGAGAGGAACTCGCAGCGACATCCACTAAAACTTACGGACAAAAAGCTGCTCAAAATACAGAACGAAGTAATATTGAAACTGTCAAAGTCGGCAATCAAGAATGGATGTCCTCGAACTTAAATGTTAGACGATTCCGTAATGGTGACCCAATACCTGAAGCCAAGACAGATGAAGAATGGGAAAAAGCTGGGAGTGAGTGCAAACCAGCTTGGTGTTATTATGAAAGCAATTCAGAGAATTGTAAGTTGTATAATTTATATGCAGTTAAAGATAACAGAGGACTAATACCGGAAGGTTGGC
The DNA here is from genome assembly GCA_035341435.1 of Smithellaceae bacterium. Lineage (GTDB taxonomy): Bacteria > Desulfobacterota > Syntrophia > Syntrophales > Smithellaceae > MVRV01. The sequence continues at coordinate 222 of DAOQVG010000212.1, read as the reverse complement.
ATATACCAACAGAAACAGATTTAAAAACTTTAGCCGCAACATTAAACAAAACTGGTAATCCAATTAGATCTAGTCTAATCATATTTTACGCGATGAAGCATGGCAACCGACGGGCAGATGGATACTTCGAAGACGACACCATTGAGTTTTGGGGTTATAAGAATAAGAGGTACTGTCAATTTTATTGTGTAAAATTTTCATAGGCCAATTCTTTGAAGAAAG
>DAOQVG010000211.1:0-4098 GCA_035341435.1 Smithellaceae bacterium | reverse complement strand
ACCAAACTTGCAAAAATATGCACAATTGTTACAAAAGTATACATCTATAATCCTTGTCCATCAAAATTTATTATTGCTAAAAAAGAAGCCAGGTCAAGGCTGGCCGAGCCGACCAAGGCGCCGTTTATTTCCCGCTCTGCCATCAGGGAGCTGATATTGGCAGCGGTAACGCTGCCGCCGTAGATTATCGATATACCCCCGGCTTCTTTTTCTCCGTACATTGCACTCAATAAGTTACGGATGAATAAGTGAATTTCCTGAGCTTGCCCGGGTGTTGCCGTTTTGCCGGTACCGATCGCCCAAACCGGTTCGTAAGCTATAGCTATTTTTCGTATATCATCGGCGGAAACATTATTCAATCCTTCTTTTAACTGCCGGGTAAGAATTGCGAGTGTTGTCCCCGCTTCCCTTTCCTCGATTGTTTCACCTATGCAAAGAATCGGCAGCAATCCGTAATTAAGAGCTGCAATTACTTTAGCATTGATGAACGCATCATCTTCGCCGTAAAGGCGGCGGCGCTCCGAATGGCCTATTATACAGTACCGGCAACCCGCATCTAAAATCATTTCAGCGGAAATCTCGCCCGTAAAAGCTCCTGCGACAGCCGGATTCATATTTTGCGCCGCAAGGCATATATTGGAATGCTTGAGTTCCGCAGCCAGTGCAGTGATGCTCGTAAAAGGCGGTGCAATTACAACATCCGCCTCAACCGGTTTTTGTAACAGAGCGTTCTTCAGCCCGCGGACAAATTCCACAGCCTGTCCGATGGTTTTATTCATTTTCCAGTTGGCGGCGATGATGGTCCTGGCCATGGTGGTTGTTATCCTTAATATCCTTTGCCCGCGATATAAACAGCTAAATCCCGCAATCGGCAGGCATAGCCGCCCTCATTGTCGTACCAGGCAAATACCTTCACCAGTTTCCCGCCTACAACCTGGGTCAGAGGTGAATCAACGATGGAAGAATAGGAACTGCTCGTAAAATCTATGGAAACAAGCTCTTCCTCGCTGTAGGCTAAAATGCCTTTCATCTTGTTTTCCGCAGTCTCTTTGAAAGCGCCATTGACTTCCTCAACCGTAACCGGCCTGGCGACTTCAACCGACAAATCAACCAGAGAAACATTCGGCGTCGGCACGCGCAATGCGATGCCTTCCAGTTTTCCTTTGAGATCGGGAATTACTTCACCGATGGCGCTTGCCGCTCCGGTGGAAGTAGGAACTATGCTCATGGCGGCCGCCCGGCCGCGTCTCAAATCTTTGTGGGAACCGTCCAATAAACGTTGATCCATTGTATAGGAGTGAACGGTTGTCATCAGACCTTTTACGATGCCGAATTTTTCGTTGAGAACTTTAGCCACCGGCCCCAGGCAGTTGGTTGTACAGGAAGCGTTGGAGATAACATGATGCTTCGCCGGATCGTAAGTTTCCTCGTTGACACCCATGACAAAGGTGCCGTCGACACCTTTACCGGGGACGGCTAAAATAACTTTTTTGGCGCCGGCTGCAATATGGGCGGCCAGCTCCGCGCCTTTGCGGAACTTTCCGGTGGACTCAACAACGATATCGACTCCTAATGACTTCCAGGGCATATCAGCAAGATTGGTGAACTGGGTGATGGCGATCTTTTTGCCATTGACAATCATGTTGTCTTTGTCGGCACCGACATCGGCCTGAATTTTGCCGTGCACGGAATCATATTTTAGCAGATGCGCCAGTGTTTCAGCTTTTGCCCGCGAATTGACGGCGACAATTTCAATATCCGGATAATCGAGGCAAGCACGGATCATATAGCGGCCCACGCGTCCGAAACCATTAATTCCTATTTTTATTGCCATTTTCTACCTCCAGATTGTTTATGGACAAACAACCTTAAGTTGTTCCAAAACCGCGGAATAATAACTAAACAAATCACACTCGTCAACGTTTTTCTTTAGCATTTTTCTTTAACGGCTGGCCTTCACGCCAACCCTGTCACAATACTTAAAGACAGGGCACCGGCTGCAAAGGGGAGAAACAGGTTTGCATGTCCTGCGACCAAAAGAGACCATTATTGTATTATAAATTATCCAGTGACGGCGGGGCAGCTTTTCCCGCAAGGCATATTCCGTCTTTTCCGGGGTCTTTGTTTTTACATAACCCAGCCGGTTGGAAATTCGATGAACGTGGGTGTCCACACAAATGGCTTCTTTTCCGTAGCCAAGGGCAATAACCAGATTTGCAGTTTTTCGCCCTACTCCTTTAATGCTTACTAAATCGTCGAGGTTATCCGGAACTTTAGAGGAAAATCTTTCTATCAGTTCCCGGCAGACCCGGTGAATCGTGTTTGCTTTAACATTATAAAAACCTACCGGATAAATTGCTGCGGCGATTTTAGACGGCGGCACTTGCAGCATTTCCTGCGGAGTTGCGGCCAGTCGTAAAAGCCTCTCCGTAGCCGCCGCCGTCACTTCATCTTTTGTCCGCAAACTTAAAAGGGTGGAAATTAAAATAACGAAGGGATCACGCCGGGCGTCCGCCAGAGAAGAAACAACAGGCATTGCTTCTGCGGTAAGCTCTTTCTGCAAAATTTCTACAACGTCGTTAATTTGCGAATCCTGCATAAATTATATTTGATGACCTTGTAAAAAGCTCCAGAGGCAAGGCGCACAAATCCCGAGGAGTGAGGCGTACTTTTTTGTGTACGCCGCAATGACGAGGGATGTAGTGCAACGAAGCATATGGACTTTTTACAAGGTCATCAGTTGTAGCCTTCTTCATATGCCAGCATATCCAAATGCAGCGTAGCAATGTCCTCGACGTCAAGATTTATTTCTTCGGCTGATTTGGAAAGTTCCACTGTTTTAATATAACGGCGACACTTGTTGCAGACATCGACATGATAGCGTTCTTCTCCTTCTACGGCAAAATAGGCCAGAGAATGCTGCTCCTCGTTGCCGCAGAACGGGCATTTAATCCGCCGGAAATTCCATTTGTAACCGCACTGATGGCAAAAAAGATAACGCTTGCCGTCTTCATTTTCCCGAATTTCACCGATTTTCGGCTCCTTGCCGCAGATGGGGCAGTAGCCCTCCGTCCAACCGAACCGGGAAACAATTATACCATATTTTTCGGCAATATATTCCAGCTCCGGTCTCAGGCTTTCTTCCACAAATAAATCGATCAGATCCAGATAATCTTCTACATCTTCAAGAGTCTTTCTGTTTTCGGCTTCCGCCTCTTCCTCAACGCGGTCAAAAGATGCTTTAATCAGTTTTTCCCAGTCGAATTCATTGCTTTCGACTATTTCCTTAATCTTGTCAGCATCATGGGGCATCTTCCTTTTCGCAATAGCAATAAGCGAATCAAAATATTCCCGCGGACGCGTTAAATCAAAACTCCCCCCTTTAAAATCAATTAAAGGGAGCCCTCCCTGCATTTTCTGGGCGATGATTTTTTCGTCGACCGAAAAAATGGAACCTTTCATGTTTTTGCGATATTCTTCCCGCGCTATTAAAATCTCCCCTAAAATATCCAATATTTCATTGCATTGAGGATTTGTTATTTTATAATTCTCAATTGTTTGCAAAGACTTGCGTAATGTTAAGACCATTTTTTTTCTTTCCCTTCTTTCAATTTGCCCTGCCCGGCCACCTGTTATGGAGACAACAGGGAATTATCCGGTCATCGACAGCTGAGCTGATGCCGCCCACCGAATCAGTTTGGTGGATACAAAATCTCAGCCGCTGCTATATCGATTATTGTCTTCCATGTAAAGAAAATAAAACCCCCGCCTTGGGGACGAGGGTTTTACTGCAAAAAATTTTAACTTTTTAATCAGTTGCCAACACAATCAGGCGCGGCGCCTTTAAAACGGAACATCATCCGGTCCCTCTCCCGGTCCTGTATTTCCGGCAGCGGAATATGGTCCCTCAGATTTCCCCTGACCTTTAGAATCCAGCATTTTCATATCATTAGCCACAATTTCCGTAGTCGATCGCTTCACGCCGTCCTTATCTTCCCATGAACGGGTCTGAATTTTGCCCTCGATGTAGACCAGTTTCCCCTTGACCAGGTATTGACCGCAGATTTCGGCCAGCTTGCGAAATGCAACAATATTAAC
>DAOQVG010000210.1:0-4168 GCA_035341435.1 Smithellaceae bacterium | reverse complement strand
GAATCGGAACCCGCACGCCGGCGGTTCTCCCTTACCGCATCACTGATGAATTAGTTGCCATGCTCACAAAGCATCATCCGCTCTGGATCAACACCCACTTCAACCATCCCCGTGAAATAACAAAGTCTTCCAAAGCCGCCCTGAGAAAGCTTGCCGATGCCGGAATACCGCTGGGTAATCAGACTGTTCTGCTTTCGGGAATCAACGACTGCCCGCGAATCATGCGATCACTCGTGCAAAAACTGGTGGCCAACAGGGTCAGACCATATTACCTGTACCAGTGTGATCTTTCCGAAGGTCTCAGTCACTTTCGCACGCCGGTAGGCAAAGGAATCGAAATTATGGAAAGTCTCATCGGTCACACAAGTGGATTATGTGTTCCTACCTATGTAATTGATGCTCCGGGCGGCGGCGGAAAGATTCCGGTAATGCCGAATTATCTAATTTCCTGGTCCACCAACAAAGTTGTGCTGCGTAATTATGAAGGTGTTATTACTACTTACAAAGAACCGGACTCCTATGAGCCGACTTTTTGTGATCGCAACTGTAAGGCTTGCCACCTCGACCTTCCCCTCGAAGACGCGGCTGAATACAGTTCGCTGGGCATTGAAAAACTGCTGGCTGATTATGACGATACAATCGCCCTGGTCCCCGAGAACAACGATCGACACGAAAGAAGAGGATGAAGCAGCAGATGAATAAATCTGCACCGGATAAAATGGAAAAACTTCCATGCGGATCCCTTATCCAGCATGGAACATATAACGATAGAATATACTTGTTGAAAGTTGGAAGCAAAGCCACGGAAAAATTGCCGTTGGAACTGATAGGAATGGCCAGGCGTTGCGGCTATTCGAAAGTGTTTGTTAAAATTCCGGCGAAATATTCTCAAAACTTCATTCATGCCGGCTACAGCAAAGAAGCTTCCATTCCCGGATTCTATCAGGGCACTGCTACGGGGATATTTCTGGGATACTATCTGAACCCGACGCGCTCTGCTGAAAATGATACGGCGAAGATGAACGAAATTCTTCAGCTTGCCCGAAGCAAATCCGGAACAACTTTTCCATCTTTGGATGGAGATCAATTTTTAATTCGCCCCGGCGAAAAAAGAGATGTTTTTCGAATGGCCGACATCTACCGGAATGTTTTTACCACTTATCCTTTCCCGGTATACGATCCGTCTTATTTGTGGGACACAATGCAAAGAAACATAGATTATTACGTCGTCGAGGTGAAGGGGGGACATTTAGTTGCAATTTCGTCCGCCGAGATTGACGCTTCCGCGCAAAATGCTGAAATGACTGATTTTGCAATACTTCCTGACTGGCGTCGAAGCAATCTGAGCTTGCATCTGCTTTCCCGGATGGAAAAAGAAATAAAGAGGAAAGATATAAAAACAGTTTATACCATTGCCCGTGCAATGTCGCCGGGAATGAATATCACATTCTCCAAGCTCGGATATAAATTCGGCGGAAGATTAAAGAACAATACCAATATTTCTGCTTCGATCGAAAGCATGAATGTCTGGTACAAAGCCATATTTTAAAATTTTTAATGAATCTCAAGGAAAGTCGGATGAAAAAAATATCAATATCGTTACTTGTTGTATTTGTGATCTTTATTATCGTTATCCCCGTGGTTTTATTGGTGATCCCCAATGATCCCGCTTTATTTGGCGAAAAGAATTATCAGGAACAGACTACTTTGGCAGAAAACGATGGGCTCCGAGAAATAAAAGGAACTATTAAAAAAGGAGAAACGCTGTCGGACATATTTGTAAAGTACCGGCTGAGCATCAGAGAACTCTTTAGTCTGAAAGAAGCATCTGCCAATATTCATCAACTGCGGGATCTGCAAGTTAACCAGCCTTATAGAATCGTTCTCGATAAAAACAACAAGATCAACTCATTTTCGTACTGGATAGACGAAGATCATATTCTGAATGTTCGGTGCGGGGAAAATGGTTTCTGTGCAGAGAAGATTGCCGTGCATTATGAAAAAAGGATGGAGTGTCTCAGCGGGGTAATCAAAGAAAACCTCGTTTCATCTCTGGGACAGGACAGGAACGCCGTTATGCTGGCTCTTGATCTCTCGGATATCTTTGCCTGGGATATAGACTTTGCATCGGATATAAAAACCGGAGACACCTTCAAAGTGGTTGTCGAAGGATTTTTTCTTAATGGAAAGCTTCGTAAATACGGCAATATTCTGTCGGCGGAAATAGAAAACAACGGTGAAACCTACAGAGCTTACCGTTTTTCAAATGGAGGGCATGCGGATTATTATGACGCCGCCGGCAAGTCTCTGAAAAAATCCTTTCTCAAAGCACCGCTGAATTTCAGACGGATCAGTTCAACTTTTTCTCATAAACGCAAGCATCCGGTTCTCAAAATTTACCGGCCGCACCACGGGATTGACTATGCGGCCCCCCGAGGAACGCCGGTTTCCGCAGCGGGTGACGGTACGGTGATTTTTTCCGGAAGAAGGGGAGGTTACGGCAATCTTGTCATCCTGCAGCATCTCAATGGATGCACAACATATTACGGTCATTTGTCAAAAATCTGCAACGTGGCTCATACTGGAAAAAAAGTAACGCAGGGAGAGATAATAGGACAAGTCGGGTCGACGGGAATAGCGACCGGCCCGCATCTTCATTTCGAGATGAGAATCAACAACATACCCGTAAATCCTCTTTCAATTAAAATTGCCCATGGCGGAGCGATTGCCGGAAAATCGATGGCAGAGTTCGACAGAGTAAAAAATGAGATGGATGCGAAGCTTGCTTCAATATCTGTTCCCAATACCTTGGCCGTCGTGACGAAAAGACAGGGCAAGGGCGTTTAAGATTTTGTCCAAGCCCGCGTTTCCCAACATGCACGATTATTTATAAAGCAGTCCCGCAGTTAAATACTTTTAATTTTCCTCCATTAATAATAATGTAGTCTGGAAACTTATTTTTAAGGGGGAAAGTGATGAGAGAGATTGACCTTAAGCACTTTGAAACAAAAATTATTGTGCGGCAGATCAGACAGAATGATTTTGAACAAATTGTCCATCTGCAGGAAAAGTGTTTTCCCGGCATGTCGCCTTGGTCACCGGAACAATTCGAAAGCCAGCTATCCATTTTCCCCGAAGGACAAATCTGCTTGGAGTACAAAGGAAATGTTGTAGCTTCTTCGTGCAGTCTGGTGCTTGATTTCGATTTGTACTCGGCATGGCACAACTGGAAAGAAATCGCCGACGGCGGATTCATCCGCAACCATACGCTGGAAGGCAATACTCTTTATGGAATAGAGATAATGGTTGACCCCGAATACAGGGGCTTAAAACTGGCCCGCCGCCTTTACGACGCCCGCAAGGAACTGGCCAGAAGATACAACCTGATGCGCATTATCATCGGTGGACGCATTCCGGGGTATCTAAAATGTGCCAACAAAATGAGCGCCAGAGAATATGTAGAAAAAGTTATTAATAAAAGAATAGTTGATCCCGTTTTAACTACCCAACTATCAAACGGATTTGTGTTGAAAAGACTTATCCCGAATTATTTGCCCTCTGACGGCGACTCGAAGGGATATGCGACATTTTTGGAATGGACCAACCTGGACTACGTTCCTGATCGCAATCAGTTGTACAAGCGGGTGGCGCCCGTGCGCATTTGCGCCGTTCAATACCAAATGCGTTTCGTCAAAAATTTTGATGAATTTGCGACACAATGCGAATATTTCGTCGACGTAGCCTCTGATTACAGGAGTGATTTTATCGTCTTTCCCGAAATGTTCACCTGCCAGCTCCTTTCTTTTCTGCCTACGGAACGACCGGCCAGGGCAATGCGTAAACTTTCCCAGTTTACACCGCAATATCTCGATTTGTTTACCAATCTTGCCGTGAAATATAACATCAACATCATCGGCGGATCCCATTTTACGGTTGAAGGAGATGACCTTTACAATATTTCATATTTATTTCGCCGCGACGGAACACTGGGAAAACAGTATAAATTACACATCACGCCCAGCGAGCAGCGCTGGTGGGGGGTAAAACCGGGGAAATCCCTGGAGGTATTCGATACGGATCGGGGAAAAATTTCGATTCTTATTTGTTATGATGTGGAATTCCCGGAAATCAGCAGGATGGCTGTGGAACGGGGAGCAAAAATTATCTT
>DAOQVG010000209.1:0-4193 GCA_035341435.1 Smithellaceae bacterium | reverse complement strand
GAAAATCACCATCGATTCAGCCTCCATGATGAATAAAGGATTGGAAGTCATTGAAGCCAAATGGCTTTTTGATTTAGAAATGGAGCAAATCGATATTTTGATTCATCCGCAAAGCGTTGTCCATTCCATGGTGGAATTTGTTGACGGTTCTCTTCTGGCCCAGATGGGCATTCCGGATATGCGCACGCCGATTGCCTACGCCTTGACTTATCCCGAGAGAATAAAGAACGACTTGCCGCTGCTGGATCTGGCCAAAACGAAAAATCTGGAATTTCTTCAACCGGACGTGAAGAAGTTTACCTGCATCCGGCTGGCTTATGAAGCCGGAACTTGCGGTGGGACAATGCCCGCCGTTTTAAATGCCTCCAATGAAGTAACTGTTGAGGCATTTCTCGACAAGAAAATTAAATTTGTTGATTTACCTGAAATAATTGATAAAGTTCTCTCCGGGCATAAGGTTGTCAAGAAACCAGCCCTGGAAGAATTGCTGCAGGCCGATAAATGGGCGAGAATGCAGGCAAAAGAAATAATTGAGAGGGGCACCTATTGATCAGCTTAATATCAGTCATTGTACTATTGGGAGTCTTAATTTTTATCCACGAGTTGGGTCATTTTCTGGCCGCCAGAGCCTGCGGCGTCGGCGTGGTGAAGTTCTCGCTGGGCTTCGGCCCGAAAATAATCGGTAAAAAAATCGGAGAAACGGAATACGTCCTTTCCTGGATTCCTCTGGGCGGGTTTGTCAAATTATTGGGCGAAGCGGGCGATGAAATGCTGTCGCCGGAAGATGAAAAAAGATCGTTTTTAAAGCAGGCAACCTGGAAGAAGATGTTGATCGTCTTTGCCGGACCGCTTTTTAACTTTTTACTGGCTCTGGTTATCTTCATCATAATTTTCATGTACGGCGTTCCCAGTATGACGACCGAAATCGGTGAAATTCAAAAAGACTCCGCCGCATACGAAGCCGGATTGGCCGGCGGCGATAAAATAATTTCCTTTGACGGCAAACCAATTCAACGCTGGGAGGAACTAAGGCCCGCAATTGCCGAAGGAAAAGGCAGGGAAACGGAAATTGTAGTTGAGAGAAAAACTGAAAAAAAACGTTTTCTGATTAAGCCGAAAGCAGCTAAATCCCAAAATGTGTTTGGCGAGGAGGTGGCGACTTATCTCATCGGAGTTTCTCCTTCCGGGAAGACGATTATAGAGAAAAAGAATCCAGTGGAAGCAGTTATTGCCGCCTGTGCAAAGACCTGGGAAATCAGCAAGCTTACTGTTCTTGCCGTCGTTAAAATGGTGGAAGGCACAATTTCGCCGCGTACTTTGGGCGGACCGATTTTTATTGCCCAGGTTGCGGGTGCACAGGTAAAGGAGGGCATTATTCCTTTCGTCCTGTTTATGGCGTTGCTCTCCATCAATCTGGGCGTGATCAACCTTTTTCCCATTCCGGTTCTTGACGGTGGGCACATTATGTTTTACGCGATAGAAATGGTGATCCGCAGAGAAATAAGCATGAGAGTTAAGGAGATTGCCCAGCAGGCGGGGTTTGTCATTTTAATTTTGTTGATGTTCTTCGTGATCATGATTGATATCGAGCGAATGAACCTGCCGATAATTAAGGATATTTTAAAATATTTCAAATAGTATGCTGACCCTCGCCTTTGATACTTCCTTTAAGACCGTTGCCGTTGCAGTAATGCACGATGATGTCATTTTGTATGATGTTCTGGTCAATTCCGGATTGCATCATTCGGAAACACTGCTTCCCTCGATAGATCAGGCTTTAAAACAATTGAAATTGAAAATCGAGGATATTGATTTTTTTGCCTGCACTTTGGGGCCGGGGTCATTTACAGGCCTGCGGGTTGGAGTCAGTACGCTCAAAGGATTGCTGCTTGCCACCGGTAAACCGTCGGCCGGAGTATCTTCGCTGGCGTCCCTGGCGTTGAATGTAACCGGCGGCGACGATTTGATTTGCCCGGTCATGGATGCCGGCCGCGGCCAGGTTTACAGCGCAGCGTACAGATATAATGAAAACGGTCTGTTAAATCAAACATCTCCGGAGATTGTCGTAGATCCCCGGGAGCTTTTGCAGGAAACGAACGAAAAAATAATATTTGTCGGCGAAGGGGCTATAAAATACCGCGATCTTCTCCTGCAAAAGGCAAAAGCAGGGAAGATCGCCGCCAACGGGCATCAGCATATCCGGGCTTGTGCCGTCGGTATTTTAGGACGTGAAAAATATGAGCAAAATGAACTGCTTGATCCGGCTGCTTTTACTCCGGTATACCTCAGAGCTGTAGATGCCAAACTGGGAAGGAGGTTATTTGAAAAATGAAAAAATTAATTCAATTTCAGAAATGCTCCGGTACAGAAGAATCAAGGATAGCGGCATTGAGAACTGTTTTGGAAAAAACGGAAAAGCCGTTTAAAAGCGGCGACAGCGTAGGAATCAAGCTGCACTGGGGCGAAAGAGGCAATCATAATTTTCTGCCGCCCGTATATGCCAGGGAAATTGTCCGCTGGCTGCAGGCGGAAGGAATAAAACCATTTATTGTTGATACGACGGTTTTATATTCCGGCGGCCGCCGCAACGGCTGGGAATCTATAAACACGGCGGCGCAGCATGGTTTCACGGAAGAATATTTAGGCTGCCCCGTAAAGATCGGCGACGGATTGAATGCAAAAGACGTTGTTGACCTCGCTGCCGGTTTGAAGCATTTTAAAACGGTACAAACAGGCAAGGTTGTGCAGGATGCCGACGGCTTTGTGATTTTTTCTCATTTTAAGGGCCATATGGAAGCGGCATTCGGCGGCGCGATCAAGAACATGTCCATGGGGTTGGCGTCGCGGGCACAAAAACAGCGCATGCACGCGGATGCTAAACCGGAGCTTATCAAAGAAACCTGTGTGAGATGCGGAGAATGCGTTGATGTCTGCCCGACCGGTGCCGCCGCTATAACCCATAATACATATCCCACTTATGATCTGGAAAAATGCATCGGCTGCGCCCAGTGCATCGCCCTGTGCCCCGTATCGGCAATAAAGATAATATGGGATACCGATATTAATGTGTTCCAGGAAAAACTGGTCGAGACTGCCGCCGCGATCTGGAAAATAATTAAGAATAAGACAGTCGCCGTCAATGCCCTGATCAATATTGTGACGGAATGCGACTGCCTGCCGGGGGATCATCCTAAAATTGCAGAAGACATCGGATTTCTCAGCGCTTACCATCCGGTGTTGGCGGATGCGGAATCAATCTCGCTGGTAGGCGCCGCCCATATTGATCGGGCTCATCCCGGCATACCCTGGAGGCGGCAATTTGAATACGCCGGAGAAATCGGTTTCAGTGATTTCTAAATGAGAATAAGATATTTACGTTCTTATTTTTTGGCGCCGCTGATATTGTTGCTTTTTGTCGGTTTCACACCGGCCAATGCCGAAAATCGGGAAATATCGACCGCCAATCTTTTAAAAAATACCCGCGGCCACATATGGGGAATCTCTGTTGTCGAAATTTTTCCCCATGACCCGGAATCTTTTACCCAGGGTTTCGTCTATCATCGGGGATACTTTTATGAATCCACCGGCCTTCACGGCAAGTCCGCCTTAAAAAAAATAGAATTGAATTCCGGAAAAGTAATTAAAAGGGTTGAGCTCGGCAAAGAATACTTTGGCGAAGGCATGACGATTCTTGATGATAAAATTTATCAACTCACCTGGCTGAATAAAACCTGCTTTATTTATGATTTGTCCAGCTTCAAAAAAACAGGCAGATTTTCCTATCGGAGTGAAGGGTGGGGATTAACCACCGATGGAAAATCTTTGATTATGAGCGACGGAACCGCCGTTATTACTTTTTTAAATCCGGAAACATTTCAAGTTATCCGCAGGATTAAAGTCCGGGACGGGAAAATGCCGGTAAAATACCTCAATGAGCTGGAATTTATTTGCGGTGAAATCTGGGCCAATGTTTTTACGACTGATCTCATCGCCCGCATTTCACCGCAAACAGGCAGAGTGTTGAGCTGGATCGATTTAAGTTCCCTGCCGGCCCTGCTTCCCCGATCGAGCCGAAGAGACGTTTTAAACGGCATCGCCTACGACCCGGAAAAAGACAGAATTTTCGTTACCGGCAAATTTTGGCCGCAGATATTTGAAATTAAAATTGTAAAGTAGCCCGGCTCAAACGAATG
>DAOQVG010000208.1:0-4195 GCA_035341435.1 Smithellaceae bacterium | reverse complement strand
AGGGCGTCGATTATATCGCGGGGCACATCCGGGTCGGCATTTTCGTTGATGGTGACGGCGGCGGTTGTGTGCGTTGTAAAAACGATGCAGTAGCCGTCCCGGACATCTTCCTTTTTCACTGCATCGCGCACAGCGGCGGTAATATCAATCATTTCCACCTGCGAATTTGTCCGGATATTGATTTCTTTCATGACCTTACACTTCACAGTATTGTTTATTTTTTCCCGTCATTCTGAGACACTTTGACGCCCTGATAAATATCATTGATGATCTGCGTGGAAAGCTGCTGCATCGCCCGGCTCATGGCCTGACAATAGCCCCGCGGTGATTGCTCGGTCAGCGCCTCCTCGCGGAAATATTTTTTCTGGAACAGAATTCTTTTGGTGCTTTCGCGCTGTTTTGTATCTTTGAGCGTTATATTCAAACCGAGCACGGCAGCGTTGCCGCTGTTGTCTTTCCTTAAAAAGAATTCTTCAATACCCCCCGCAACGACGTAACGGCCTTCGTCTACGGCGTAACGGGAGAAAGCGGCGCGGAAAAGGTTTGCTGACTGCAGGTCACGCAGCAGCATATCACCCACCATATCGGCGGGATTGACCGCCCAGCGGTTATAATTGAAGGAATCAAAGGAGTAATTCTCCTGACGAAAGATCATGGAATTACTGTTGTAGGCAGTGGCGATCGTGAAGCGGTTGAGGCGAATTGTCTCGTCGATTTTATCGGTTGCCGCGAAAACCGGAGACGGGTAATTCATCAAATACATTTCCACCGGAGCCTGCGGCTTCCCGGTGCGGACACAGCCGGCAATAATTAGAACCCAAAGGGAAAAAAGCAGCAAAACAAATAACCTCGGTCGGAATCGCCGCGCCAACAAAGAAAATTTTTCCATTTAATTTCTCCCCGTTATTCCATAGGTTTTCGCGGCGGTGCAGGTTTGCTGAAAATCAGTTCCGCCGGATTGTTGTTCAGGCTTTCCGAAAGTTTCTGCAAATTTTCCGATGCAGTCTGCAGATTCTCCGCCGTGTTCTGCAGCTCAAGGGTAATGGATTTGGTTCGTTTATCCAGTGTATCCAGAATTGCTCCCGTCCGGTCCGTTTTTTGGGCCAGATTCAGCGCCTCAACTTCCTGGCGAGCACGGTTGATCAACTGACGGGCCTCGACAATTGTTGCCGACGTCTCTTGAAAAACATTGTCGAGTTTCCCTTCGGCAATTGTCTTATTTAATTTAGCGGCGGATTTGTCGAGACTGGCCGACATGGATTCCAGATTTTTCATGATTTGAGTAGTCCGGCCGCCGGCAAGAAAAGTTTCTATGGACCTGCCCGCATTTTTCAGTTGATCGGAAATTCCTTTAAAATCAATCTCCTTGATCTGCTGCATGATTTTATTGGTTTCGGCCCAAAACCGGCTGATTTCCGAACGGCGGGAGGGGATGATCGGATACGAAGTTTTGAAATCAACCGTCTGGAAATCAAGCACATCGCCGGGTTTGATGCGGTCCAGTTCAATAAAAACTATTCCGGTAATGCCCGCCGTTTTCAGCTGCGCAAATGTGTGCTTCTGCTGCTCCCCGGCCAGGTTGATTTTCATAACTACTTCAATCAAGCGGTAGTCCGGCGCAACCTTAATGCTGTCCACCTTGCCGATTTCCACGCCGCGGTATTTAACGGCGGAGTCGGTTTGCAGCCCCTGAACCGATTCATCAAAAAAGGTGACATAGGTCGAGCCTTTCATCAGCAGATCAGACGCACTGATCCAGATAATCACCACCGCGCCGATCAGCAAACCGGCGATAACAAATAACCCGATTAAGAATTTCGAACTTTTACCGGACATAAGACCTATCCTGTTTATTATTATCAGGCACCTGCCTCCAGAAGAAGCTGTGTACCCGTGGATCCGTGGACTTCTCTTTTAAATCACCGGGAGTGCCTTCGGCAATGATTCCCCTGGTTGTTTTATCCAACATTATTACCCTGTCGGCAATTTTGCAAATGGATTGTAATTCGTGCGAGACAACCACCATCGTCGTTCCCAGCGCTTCATTGGTTTTGAGAATTAAATTATCCAGCTCCGCCGCCGTAATCGGATCAAGGCCGGCGGATAATTCATCGAAAAAAAGTACGAGCGGATCGAGGGCCATCGCCCGGGCAATGCCCGCGCGCTTCTTCATGCCGCCGGAAAGCTCCACCGGACTATGATTTTCATAACCGGCCAGGTTCACCATGCCCAATTTCATTTTAACTATCAAGTCAATTGTGTCGGCGTCGAGGCTGGTATATTCTGCAAGCGGCAAAGCTATGTTCTCCCGGAGGGTCATCGAGCTGAACAAGGCGCTGGACTGAAACAGCACGCCGATATTTTGCCGAAAATTATTTAATTCGGCCTCACTTGCCGCCATTATATCCATTCCGCGAAAAAAGACTCTCCCCGCGGTCGTTTTCTGCAGGCCGATCATCGCTTTCAGCAGGGTCGTTTTACCGCAGCCGCTTTCGCCGACGACGACGAGTATCTCCCCCCGGTGCACCTGGAAACTGATATTTTCCAAAACCGTATTGCTGCCGAAGCGGACGGTGACATTTTCAACAACAATTATCGGCTCATTATCCGGCAAACGCATGCGGGTATTACCTCATGTAATAAAACATTACTGCAAAAATCGAATCGGCGACAACGATCAGAAAAATGGCCGTAACCACGGCGGAAGTCGTATACTTACCGACATCCTGCGCGCCGGCGCGCACCTGAAATCCCTTTTGACAGCCGACACCGGCGATAATTCCGGCAAAAAACACGGCTTTAATCAGACTAGTAACGATGTCAAAAACCGTTATCGTTTTTAAAGACTGGATAATATAGGTGTTGGCGGTAAGATCAAGCCCCGTTATACCCACTATCAGCCCCCCGATGTTTCCAAAAAAATCAGCATAGAGTGTTAAAACGGGCACGACTATAGCTGCGGCCAGCACTTTAGGCACGGCCAGAAACCGGACGGGGTCAAAACCCATGGTGCTTAAGGCGTCGACTTCTTCGTTCACAACCATAGTGCCGATTTCCGCAGCAAAGGCCGACCCGGAACGGCCGGCCACCAGAATTGCCGTCATGATCGGCCCCAATTCTTTGATCAGCGCAAAACTGACCAGCGAAGGCACGTAAATATTGGCGCCGATTAAACGCAGCTGCAGGTAGGACATAAAAGCCAGAATCAGCCCGATCAGCATGCTGATTAAACCCACGATCGGCAGGCCGTCGACTCCCGCCCGCTTCATATAAAAAAGAACGTCTTTAATCCGCAGAGATTGGGGATGACGCAAAGTGTAGGCAAGGGCAAATAAAAGTTCGCCGAAAAAAGTTATAAAATTGACGGCATCCTGAAAAATACGGATGGAGGCATCGCCGATCTGCATCACCAGGTTTTCGCGTTTTATTACATCTTTCAAGGGTGCCCGGCTTAGGGCTTCTTCGTAGATAACGCTGAATATACCTTTTGTTTCATTGTTTAAATTTCGAAAAGAACAGACTATGTTTTCAGCGGCGGCGGCTTTTTGAATTTGAATCATCGCCAGAGCTGCAGCGCTGTCGAAATAGGTGATTCCTGAAAAGTCTATGTCCAGGGCTCCGGGCTTCTGCTGCCGGAATAAATTTTTGATTTCACCGGTAAAAGCCGGAAGATTGTTGAGGCCGAATTCGCCGGTCAGACAAATAAGCAGCGTCGAATCCTGTTTACGGGAAGATATCTGATAACGTTTTTGCCGGTCCTGTTGATCATTCATATGCGTGAAGTAAATAATACTGGCTAAAAAGGTTAAAATTCTTAAGGGCCGTAAGGCTACAAGTCGCATCGTTAGTTTAAAGTTATCACGATACTGCGCACAGGACAAGATCAAACAGGCCGGCCCGCCGAAAAAGAAAATGAGATTACTTTACCCAGATGGGATTGGAAAATATCCAGGGCCGGTATTTTCCATATCTTTTCAAATATACCTCCACCCGGTAAACACCCGTCTGGCTGACGGATTGAACCAACCGGTCATTCATTGCTTGGGCAAGGAGGACGCCGTCTTTGATTACCTTTATCAAGGCCGGTGCGGGAAGAACGACGCTGAGCGACGCTTCTCTTGCCAGCTCCAGCGAATCACCCATGAAATATTCTTCTTTGTTTGCAGTCATGGTAAAACGGAACCCCCGGGCAGGC
>DAOQVG010000207.1:0-4233 GCA_035341435.1 Smithellaceae bacterium | reverse complement strand
TGCTTCTCCTTGGCTTCGGTCTTGCGGGATTGGCAACACTGAGGAAAAAGTTCTAAGAATCGCGTAACAAATTAAAAAAATCACGAATCATTGAAGGGCCCGCATGCACAATATGCGGGCCCTTTATTTTAAGCTTACGTAAAAAAGGGAAAATCCATACCAGTTATTGGTCAATAAAAGGTACTGAGAGGTGCAATACCGAATGAGGGCTAATAAACTTTTTTAAATACGCCATCAGACCCGCCGAGATGCTGCCTGAATCCTGCTGCGGAGCACTCCGGTACAATTTAACGGGAGGCTCTCAATAATTCCTCCAACGCGTGCGCCGGCATCGGTTTATAAAAAAAGTAGCCTTGAATCTCATCGCACATGCTCTGAGTTAAAAACGAAAATTGTGTTTCCGTTTCAACGCCCTCGGCAATCACATTTAGTCCCAGGCTTCTGGCCAGAACAATGATCGCTTTCGTGATCGCCTCATCTTTATCGCTCACATCAATGCCCTGCACAAACGGCATGGCAATTTTAATTTTGTCTACGGGCAAAGTCTTTAAATAACTCAAGGAAGAATACTCCGTGCCGAAATCATCAATGGAAATGGAAATACCTGTATTCTTAAGCTGATTCAGGGTATGAACGACGTATTCCGTGTCCTGCATAAGCATGCTTTCCGTAATTTCCAACTCCAGGTACCGGGGATCCAAGCCTGTTTCTTTTAGAATGTTCTGCACCTGATTGGTGATGTCCGGATTCTGAAACTGCCTGATGGAAAGGTTGACTGCAATGCGAAGATTAATAAGGCCCGCATCCTGCCAGGCTTTATTCTGACGGCACGCGGTGCGCAATACCCATTCTCCTATCGCAATGATCAAACCGTTATGTTCCGCAATGGGAATGAATTCCCCCGGCGGAATCATACCGGATACCGGATGATTCCAGCGAATCAAGGCTTCCAGCCCGATAATTTTATTATTCTTAGAGTTGACCTGCGGCTGATAGTACAACTCCAGTTCATTGCGCTCGAGAGCGCAGTACAGCATATTGCTTAATTTCATGGTCTCGATGACATTTGTTTTCATAACCGTCGTGCAGAGGGCATATTGGTTCCGGCCTTTTTCCTTTGCCTTGTACATGGCAATATCCGCATTCTTGATCAGCTTCTCGGCATCCTCACCATCGGTGGGGTAGACGGCGACACCGACACTGGTTGTGATAAAGCAATCGTTATTGTTCAGTCTGAAAGGTTGACGGAAGCAGCCGAGAATTTTTTCCGCTACTAATTTAATATTTTCGAGACTTTCTTCATTCTCGATCATGATAACGAATTCGTCTCCGCCAACTCGAGCAACCAAATCAGATTTTCGCATGGTCTGAAGCAACCGGTTGGAAACCTCTTTCAATAATTGATCTCCAACGGCATGCCCCATGCTGTCATTGATCATTTTAAAGCCGTCCAGATCCAAAAACATGATCGCCAGCATTTTTGCCATACGCTTTGCCAGAGACATGGCATGATTCAGTTGATCAATGAACAACAGACGGTTAGCCAAACCGGTAAGATAATCATGATAAGCAAGATACTTAATCTCCTCCTGTATCTTCTCCCGGGTGGTTATTTCGTCGCGCAAATTATTATTGGCTTCGATAAGCTGTTCCTGCATTTGTTTCCGTTTATGATTGTCCACGAAACTTTCGATAAGATAACGCTTTCCCTTATATCTGATGGGAACGGCGGTTTTGATAATCGGCATCTTTGTCCCGTCTTGCAGAAGCATGACGCGCTCTGCATTATCGACTTCCTGCCCCAGATCGGTGATCGGACATTTGCCTATTTCCGCCGGACAAAGCAGCTTGTGGCATACATGGCCGATGACTGATTCCCCGGTATAACCACCCATGCTCAGAGCTTTGGAATTGGCATAAACGATATTATGGCTCGCGGCGTCAACAATGACGACCCCGAACCCGAGCGCTTCCAGTACAGACGGTGCAAAATCATCGGTAATGTCAGTGTCTGAATGAATGATATATGCGCATGCCGCATCACTATTTTTGTTCATAACAGGTAGCCCCTCTGTATTGGAATTTTAAGCTGTCTCCCGGATTTTCCGCCTTGTCTTTGTCAGGAAGAGATTTGTCTGCTTTTTTATCGGCAGAACAAAGTATTTCTTGAAACCGCGCCGGGGTCAGGTCTATTTTCTTAACATGGCCCCGCTTTTCATTGCTCCAGCCATACTTTCCGCTACGCTGCCTGCCTCCTGCCCCGGAGCTCTCCGTCGGCCAACAGTTTGACCTGCCGCTGTTCGATTTTTTCCCACCGCAGCCCCGTCTGAGCGGCCTTCATAAAAGATTTAACAAAATTAAATATTAACGCCGATGATTTCGTGTTATAGATAAAGATATTTATGCAATCGGTGCTTTTCGGTTTGATGGTAATTAATTTCACTTTTAAGTCAGGAGGCGTGGCGTGAATTTGGCGGAATTATTTTCATTAAAGGGGAAAGTTGCCCTGGTAACAGGCGGCGGTCGTGGTCTTGGTAAATTTATAGCGACGGGGCTGGCGGAAGCAGGCGCCGACTTAATTTTAACATCCCGAAAAATAAAAAACCTGGAAGACACAGCCCGGGAGTTGGAAGAAAATCATAAAATACGGGCTTTCGCCGTTACCTGCGACCTGAGCAAGGAAGATACCATTGAACCCATGCTGGAGGAAGCACGAAAGCAATTCGGGCATATTGATATTCTGGTCAATAATGCCGGGATAACCTGGGGCGCACCCACGCTGGAATTCCCGCAGGAAAAATGGGATCAACTCTTTGATGTCAATGTTCGCGGACTTTGGATAGTTACCCAAAAAGTTGTCCGCATCATGAAAGATCAGGGCGGCGGCAATATCATCAACATTTCTTCCATCATGGGTTTTCGCGGCTTTCCTGATGAATTGCAACCGACGATTCCTTATAATCCCACCAAAGCAGCCGTTAACTCGCTCACCATAAATCTGGCCGTAAAACTGGCTCCCTACAACATCCGGGTCAATGCCATAGCCCCCGGTTTCTTCCGCACGAAGATGATGGCCTACATTGAAAAACCGGCATATAAAGAACAGTACGAAGCAACTCTGTCCACTATTCCCATGCACCGCTTTGGGTCAATCGATGATATCAAAGGGGTTGCCGTATTTCTTGCTTCCGCCGCATCGTCTTATATGACCGGTCATGTCCTGATCAATGACGGCGGCCTGCTGGCCGGATAGAAATTTCGTATTAAATACGCTGGTAAAGCCAACCCTGGTCTACACTTGGGCGGGCTTTACCAACAAAGGAAGTGTGAGACGGTAAGGAAATTACGGAATCGTAATACCACCTTCAACAAACATTACAGTCCCTGTTATATACGAAGCCATATCCGAACAAAGAAAAGCGACCAGCGGAGCAACATCCTCCGGCTCCCCTAATCGGCGCATCGGGATGCCTTTGAGGTATTTATTCAGCATTGCCTCATTCTCCAGCAGATGTTTGATCAGTTCAGTGCGAATCCAGCCGGGAGCCACGGCGTTAACATTAATGTTGTATCTGACCATCTCCATGGCTGTGGCCTTGGTTAAATGAGCTACAGCCGCTTTGCTGGCATGATAGACCGCCTGGCCCGGTGCGGCGATATAGGCGCCGACCGAAGCAACGTTAACGATCTTGCCGTACTTCTGGGCGATAAGATGGGTACAGGCCGCCTTGGTGAACAGAAACATGCTCTTAACGTTGGTATCCATTACAGTGTTGTACTCTTCTTCACTGGTTTCCATCAGCGTCTTGGGCATCTCCATGCCGGCATTGTTGACAAGGATTTGCAGGCCGCCCAGTTCGGCAACCGTCTTTTCCACGACAGAGGCAACGGCGGCGGCGTTTGTTGCGTCTGCCGGAACAGCCAGTGCCCGGCGTCCCATTTGACGAATTTCCTCGGCAGTCTGGTTTATCTGTGACTCAGTGCGGGCAGTCACACACACATCAGCTCCTGCCTTAGCCAGCGCCAGGGCGATGGCTTTTCCAATACCGCGTCCCGCTCCCGTAACAAGAGCAACCTTTCCGGAAAGAGCAATTTCAATGGCCATTTTATTCTCCTTTCACTGAAAAAAAATTGATGAAAATACTTCACTCAACGTCGGATGGAAAATACCTGCTATCATTCCATTTCTAAATCAATGATGATATCGCGGCGGCTAGAAGGAGGCGACGAGGC
>DAOQVG010000206.1:0-4233 GCA_035341435.1 Smithellaceae bacterium | reverse complement strand
TCCAGTCTGTGGGAGTTTCTTTTCCCCCGCAAATTTCCAGCTTGCCCAATACGGCAGCGCTGACGTCCGGTGAAACTTTCGATGTCCAGAATATGAACGGAGAAAAGCAATCATGGATAGGGTTTAAAACGCCTGTCAGTAGCACACCGTTTTCCATACTGCGTCTGATGACCGCATCCCATGCCGTAGGTAAGATAAACCCCGTCTCTCTTCTCACCACGATGGGCTTGATTGCTTTCGTGCTTATTGTCGGTGCGGCCTATACCATTATACTTCATATGCGGGCGAAGGAAACAATAGGGGAATCAGAGCGACGTCTGTCCGAGATTATTGATTTTTTGCCTGACGCCACCTTTGCCGTCGATTGCGAGGGAAAGGTCATCACCTGGAACCGGACCATTGAAGAGATGACCGGCGTTAAAGCCCGGGATATTTTGGGAAAAGGCAACTACGAATATTCCCTGCCGTTTTATGGGACGCGGAGACCAATCCTGATTGATCTGGTATTCGAAGCGGATGAAGAGATTGCCAAGAAATACCGGTTTGTCGAGAAAAAAGGAGCTATTCTTTTTTCAGAGATTGACGATGTGCCGCTCAATAATCAAAGTCGTGCGCTCTCGGGGAAAGCCGGGCCATTATACGACAACATGGGCAATGTTGTCGGCGCCATAGAGTCTATTCGCGACATCACCGAACAAAAACAAATGGAGGAAGAAAAGCGAAGCCTGCAGGAGCGTCTGCAGCGTGCGGAAAAAATGGAAGCGCTGGGGACGCTGGCCGGCGGCGTCGCCCATGATCTCAACAATGTGCTGGGTGTTGTCGTCGGGTATACGGAACTGCTTCTGGACAGTGCCGCGGAGTCAAGCGCACTAAGACCCGGTCTTGTAAACATTATGAAAGGAGGCGAAAGAGCGGCCGCGATTGTTCAGGATCTGCTGACCCTGGCCCGCAGAGGAGTTCCCACGCGCGAGGTTCTTAACCTGAATAAGGTGATCGCCGATCTACAACAGTCGCCGGAGTTTGAAAGTCTGTCCGCCTATCATCCCTCTGTGCGGATCAAGACTGATCTCGCACCGGAGCTTCTGAACATGGCCGGTTCTCCCGTACATATCGGCAAAACAATATTCAACCTGGTTTCCAACGCGAGCGAAGCCATGGCGGAGGGCGGTGTTGTGACCATCAAAACTGCCAATCAGTATCTGGACAAACCGGTTCAGGGATATGACGAAGTGCAACAGGGAGACTATGTTGTCCTTTCAGTATCCGATACGGGAAAAGGCATATCCGCAGTCGATTTGAAGCGCATTTTCGAGCCGTTTTATACAAAGAAGGTCATGGGAAGAAGCGGAACGGGACTGGGATTGGCGGTGGTCTGGGGTACGGTGAAAGATCATCATGGATACATTAACGTGGAAAGCGAAGAAGGAAAAGGAAGCATCTTTACCCTTTATTTCCCTGTGACGAGGGAAAGCCTTTCCGCTGAAACCACGGCCGTAGCCGTTTCCCAGTACATGGGCAAAGGTGAATCCATTCTGGTTGTCGATGATGTGAAAGAGCAGCGCGAACTGGCGTCCGAGATGCTCCGCAAGCTGAACTACAATGTCGTCGGCGTCGCCAGCGGAGAGGAAGCGGTGGAATACTTAAAGGAACATAAAGTTGATCTCCTCGTGTTGGACATGATTATGGAACCGGGCATGGACGGACTGGACACCTATAGGAACGTCCTGGCGATTCATCCCCGACAAAAGGCCATTATTGTCAGTGGTTTTTCAGAAACTGACCGTGTCGAAACCGCCCAGGCCCTGGGAGCGGGCGCCTATGTAAGAAAGCCCTACGTTCTCGAAAAACTGGGGTTGGCCGTAAGGAAAGAACTTGAGCCATCGACATAAAAGATATTAACGCATTCATAAACACGTGACGAAAGTGTAAAAAGGATGGATGCCAAGTGAATCCGGTTCATAACGAATGCGCTTCATCACCGAAATCAACAAAGTTGAAGTTCCTGATCTTTCATTTCACCGGGATTCATGACAAAAACGTTGAGAAAATACCAAGAAAAGGTGAAACGTAATGGAGGCAGACAACCTGTGTGAATGTCCCACTCAAGAACAAGTCGCCCGGTCTTTTCAATCGCAATCAGATATTGAATTGGAAGGTTCTAATATCAACATCCTGGACAATATATTCTTCTCTCTCGATGCGCATGCTACCGGCATGACAATCCCGGACAAAGACTCTCCGAAGAAACCAAAATATAATTGACTTTCTCCAAATAGTACAATAAATTGATACTTACTGGAGACAGTATGTTTAAAGATCATTTAACTATCATGCACGAGTTGCAAGACTACGCCTCGCCGAAGTCCCGTCTGACCCGGATGATCAAGTCGGGTGCAGTAATCCAGGTGCGCCGGGGCATTTTTTTGGACGCTCATGACAAAACCGGCTACTCCCTTAAAAGCCTCGCCGCGGTCATCTATGGCCCGTCTTATATATCCTTTGAATTCGCTTTGGCCCATTACGGGCTGATCCCGGAACGGGTTCAGCCCGTCACATCGGCTGTGTATAATAAAAACAAAAATCGCCGCTTTTCCACCCCGCTGGGTGATTTTTATTACTACTATCTGCCGGCGGCGGTCTTTCCCTACGGAGTTGTCCTGGGCTCTGAAAACGATCAGGGCTATCTGATTGCCACGCCGGAAAAGGCGCTTTGCGATACGCTCTACAAAACGCGGGGTATCGAAAGCCTCAAGGACTTACATAATTTGCTGTTTGAGGATTGGCGAATGGAACGCAACGCGTTGCTTTCTCTGAATAGGGAATGCATTATATTTCTGGCGCCGCTTTATAGAAAAAAGATTTTCCGGCTGCTCCTGCAATGGCTGGAAGGCGAGGCCAACAATGCATAGCGCAATTGACGACATGCTGAAAGCTTATGATTGTCGAACGGCGGATGACTACCGTCATGCGCTCAATGAAATCGTTCAGGAAATTGCGCTTCTGGGGCTTTACCGCGGCGGTTTTTTTGCCAAAGCTGCGTTCTATGGCGGAACGGCACTGCGCATCTTTTACGGATTGGATCGTTTTTCCGAAGACCTGGATTTTTCCCTTCTGAAAAGCGATAAAACCTTTGATCTTTCTTCTTTTACACAGATTGTGCAGGATGAACTGGGCGCTTACGGCCTGGAGATGAGGGTTCAGGAAAAGATCAAGAAAAACGACTCCCCGGTCAAATCGGCATTTATCAAGGGGGGGACGCAAATTCATATAATGAAAATCGCTTCGGTTCAGCCGCCGGTAACGGGCATCCATCCGCAGGAGCAGCTGCGGATCAAACTGGAAGTAGATACCCAGCCGCCGCCCGGGGCAACATTCGAGATGAAATATCAATTGCGGCCCGTACCCTATTCAGTGCGCCTTTACACCCCTTCGTCGCTTCTTGCCGGAAAAATGCATGCGCTGCTTTGCCGGTCATGGAAAACAAGGGTCAAGGGACGCGATTTTTATGATTATGTCTGGTTTCTATCCAAATCAATTCCGGTCAACATCATGCATTTGACCGAACGGATGAAACAGACCGGCCATCTTCCTGCCGATGCAGTGTTGACCGAAAAAGATTTAAAGAGCCGTTTACGCAATCGCTTCGCATCTGTTGATTTTAATCAGGCGAAAAAAGACGTACTGCCGTTTATTAAGAATTCCGAAGCGGTCGGGCTCTGGTCAGCAGAATTTTTTTCTGCAATTACGGACGACAAACTGAAAATTGAAAAGACTTAACTTAAGTGGACTCCCGACTTTATTTTCAGTTGCTAAACCGGAAGGTAAATCCGGGCACGCTTTTTTGCTGGCAAGGCCGTGAGGAATGCCCGCTTCGCAGGGAACTCCGGTCTGGCAAAAGCCTCACACGTAGCTCGCAAACCTGTAATGGCTTTGGGCGTATTCAGCGGCAACCTCGCAAAGATATTTCTTACAGGCAGCCTCGTCCCCTTTCTGTGATAGCGCCTGCCGGGCAACGGGTGATGCACTTTTGATTACTGTGAGTTCCTCCGGCCGAACGGAAATTTCCAGGAGCAAGAGGGTCAGGCCGTATTTTCTTAACATGGTGCAAAGGAAGTCTCTATCCCCCATTGATTATGTTCGGGCTTTAGCGCCATCGCAGAAGCGCTTCGGTAAATCTCTTCTCGTTGCCAGCGAATGAGGCGGTGACGTAGTTATCTTTTGAGGATTATCCGG
>DAOQVG010000205.1:0-4245 GCA_035341435.1 Smithellaceae bacterium | reverse complement strand
ATATACCAGGGGGCATCAGCCTGAACATCCTCAATTTCATCCTGGGTAATTCTGTAGCCGATGGAACCTCTGATTTTTTCCCAAAGGGGGTAATCAAAGGTAAAGCCTGTTCCCATGGAGCTCCAGTCATAAGAATCGTATTCCTTTTTGTATTTCCAGAGATCGTATTTAAACCACAGCGGTATGTCGAAAAGCCAGGGTTCGATGAAAGATAATTCATACATGTTGGTTGTTGAACCCAGCGAGGCTTTGAGGCTCAAAATCTGGCCCCGGCCCAGAAAATTCTGCTGGGAAATCTGCGCCATGGCGATAGCTTTGTCTGTGGCGCTGTAACCGGCCCCCACCATGAACATGCCGGTATTTTTTTCCTTGACGCGGATATTAACGTCCATGAGGCTTTTATCCGGTCCTTTTTCCGTTTTGAAATCGATTTCTTCAAAATAGCGCAAACGGTTCAAATTGGCATAGCTCGTTTTCAGTTTGGTGCTGGAATAAAGATCTTTCTCGGCCACCTCCAGTTGTCGGCGGATAACCTTGTCGCGTGTGGAAGTGTTGCCGGTGATGGTGATGCGGTTGAAATAGACTAATCCGCCTTTGGTGATGTTGAAGTCGATGTCCACCAGTTGTTCTTTTTCCCTGATGTCGATTTTAGGATTAACATCGGTGTCGGCATATCCCTGCTCGGTGTAGAATTGCGCCAACGTATCCAAATCCTTAACTATAGCTTCACGATCATAATTATTGCCCTCTTTCGTTTTGATGGCTTTGAGCATTTCCGCTTTGGGTTTGTCCACCAGATCGCCGGATATGTCTACTTTTCCTATTTTAAACCGTTTTCCTTCCCTGATGTTGATCTTAATATAAATTCCTTTTTTATCATGGGTTATTTCCGGTTCTCCTATCTGGGCGTTGATAAAACCGTTGTTGTAGTAATATGCGGTCAACTTGCTTATGTCCTGTTTCAACTGATCCTGCTTGAGCAGGCCGGAATCGGTGAAAAAATGCAGAAGACCGTATTCATTGGTGGTCATCATGTTTTTGAGCTCTTTTGCCGTATAGGCCTCATTACCTTCAAAGGTTATGGATCGAATATAGACCCTCTCGTTTTCCTTGATATCCAGGATGATCCGGAAATCTTTTTCCCCGTCTTTCTCCACTCTGTCCGATATTTCGGCGTTGTAGTATCCTTTGCTGGCATAGAGAGCTTTAAGGGTTTCAATGTCTGCTTTAATTTTTTCCTGATTCAATATTTGTCTGGTTTTGATCGTCAGGGCGTCGGTGATGTCATCTTTACTTAAGGCTTTGTTTCCTTTGATCTGAATATCCGATACCAGTCCCTTTTCCTGAACGGTGAAAGTAATTACCTTGCCTTCCGGGATTTCCGTTACATCCGCCGAAACATCCTGAAAAAAGCCCATTTTGAAAATCGTTTTAATATCGGCGGTTATGTCTGCTTCCACAAAGGGTCTGCCTGCCTGGCTCTTTATCTGCTGGGTGATTACCAGAGATTCAATTTTACGATTTCCCTGAATTTCAATTTTGGCGATTGTCTGCACTAAGCCGGTGCGGACTAAAATTTCCGTTTTCAATTTGGACACCAGCGGTGCAATGTCCGCTAAGCCCCTATCCTGAATAGAGATAGCCGGTAAAACAGCCGACGTGCGGATATCTATCACTTTGGCGTCTATGCTGACAGATTCACCGAATTGAGTCATGCTTCCCATGATGACAAAATCGGCGCCAAGCGACTTTCCTGCGGCAATTGCTGATTTTTCAGTTATTTTTGCGGCGCCGGCGGTAAGCGACTCGGCGGACACCAGTTGAACCGATTTCTCTTTTTTTAATTCGGCTGTCAATCGCTGCAGCAGGTTGCTTCTCGTTGCCGCAATATCCTCCTTGCTGTAGATTTCAAAAGGCATAACGGCGATTTTTTTTGTGCCCTGGGCGGAGACTTGTGTAGCGGAAATCAATACCAGAAAAAGAAACATTAGACATGCTTTGCATATAATTTTATTTGTAATCATATATTTTCCCATCACGCAGGCCGATTCGTCCTGACATCCTTTCAGAAAGTAGTTGATTATGAGTTACTACCACCAGTGTAATTTTTTTTGTTTTGTTGAGATTAATCAGAATATCTTCTATCTTTTTTCCTGTTTCCGTGTCAAGGTTTCCTGTAGGTTCATCGGCCAGCAATATTTCCGGATCCATCACCAGGGCCCTCGCAATAGCCACGCGCTGTTGTTCACCGCCCGACAGTTCCCCCGGTTTATGACGGATTCTGTGCTCCAGTCCAACTTCGGTGAGCAACTGCAGAGCTTTTTGATGCGCCTCTTTTCTGCTCTTGCCGCCGATTAAAGCAGGCAGCATGGTATTTTCCAGAGCATCGAATTCCGGTAAT
Source organism: Smithellaceae bacterium (assembly GCA_035341435.1). GTDB lineage: Bacteria > Desulfobacterota > Syntrophia > Syntrophales > Smithellaceae > MVRV01. Next base: position 1,844 of record DAOQVG010000205.1, on the reverse strand, counting down.
AAGTTATTAAACTGAAAAACGAAACCGATCATGGAATTGCGAAACAGCGCTATTTTCTTTTCCTCCCAGTCAAACACGTTGACTTCATTGATGAACAGACGCCCCCCCGTCGGGTGGTCCAGTGTGCCTAAAATATGAATTAATGTACTTTTCCCGGCTCCGGAGGCGCCGAGGACAGCCAGGGAGTCACCTTTTTGAATTTCCAGGTCAAGGCCGCGTAAAACTTCAATTTTGTTTTTGTCTTTAACAAATGTTTTAGACAATTTTTCCAGTCGGATCATTTCCTTCGCATTTCCCAGGCCGTTTTATTCATATCGCAAAGCTTCGGCGGGGTCGAGCCGGGAAGCTTTCCAGGAAGGATAAATTGTTGATACTAAAGAAACAAACAGCGTACCGACGATAATTATACCCACATCGCTGTAATTAACCTTGGAGGGCAGTTCGCTTAAATAGTAGACATCGCCGGGCAGAATTTTGAAATGGAATATCTTTTCGACAAATTGAGAAACTTTTTGCAGATTCAAAGCCACTGCCAGACCTGCGGCGCAACCCAGCGCCGTGCCGATAATTCCTACAATAAGTCCCTGATAGACAAAAATTTTCATAATGCTGGCGGACGTAGCCCCCATCGATTTCAGAATGGCGATGTCCTTATTTTTTTCCATAACCACCATGATTAAAGCACTGATGATGTTAAAAGCCGCAACGAGAACAATTAAGCTTAATATTATGAACATAACCCGTTTTTCCAGTTTGAGGGCGGAAAAAAGGTTTTTATTCATTTGCATCCAGTTGTGGGCCCAGTAGGGGAACCCCAGTTTGTTTTGAATAACCTGCGCAATGCGATCCGCTTTGTAAATATCATCAACTTTGATGTCGATGCCCGTTACTGCATCGCCCATCTGCAAAAAATCCTGGCAGCTCTTTAACGATAAATAAGCCAGGGTCGAATCGTATTCATAAAAACCGGACTCGAAGATGCCCACAACAATTACATTCTTCATCCGGGGCATCATGCCCATCGGGGTGGAAACGCCCACCGGCGAAATAATTGTCACCGGATCGTAAAGAAAGATGCCGAGATTTTTTGCCATTTCCTTGCCGATGATGATTCCGTCGGCGCCGGCGCCGTCATCCTGATAACGGTTTGACAAATCAGCCGGCAGCTTATTTAAATACTCGATGCTGCCTTCCCGGATTTTTCCCAGATTAATGACTTTAAAGGCGGTTGCCGTATCCAGTCCTCTTAGAATTACACCGGTAACGCCGTTGTTGTTGCGAATCATCGCCTGGCTGTAGATAAAAGGAGTGGAAGCCACAACGCCCGGGGTGCCGGCGATCCGTTCGCGGATTTGGTCATAATCTTTCATTGGCCCGGAAAATTCAGTTGTTAATTCAATATGTGATTTAATGCCCAGGATTTTTGTGCGCAGATCTGCTTCGAAACCGTTCATGACGGCCAGTACAATAATTAAGGCGGCGACCCCCAGAAAGATACCGAAAATGGATATAAAAGTAATAATGGAAACAAACACTTGTTTCCGCTTTGCCCTTAAATAACGTTTGCTGATGAAAAACTCGTATGACATGGCTATAAATATCCTAAACGGATGCAGCGCTAAGCAGGGAATTGTTGCTAACTGTTGTCTTTTGCTCCCGACTTGTCCTTCAGCAGGGGGAACAAAATGACGTCCCGAATGGAAGCGGAATCGGTAAAGAGCATCACCAGACGATCGATGCCGATACCCTCGCCTGCAGTAGGCGGCATCGCATATTCCAGGGTATTAATATAATCCTCATCCATTTCATGAGCTTCATCATTGCCTGCTTCCCGTTCCTGCAAC
>DAOQVG010000204.1:0-4252 GCA_035341435.1 Smithellaceae bacterium | reverse complement strand
GGAGGAAGCCGTCAGTTACATTTCAAAATGGGGCAACAAGTCCCGCATGATTTCATCTTCGGTTCAGGATGTTTCCTATTTTCTGCAGAATTTTATGACCGTTGCGGTCGTTGTGGCCGGTGTCTACATGATCACCGCAGGTTCTCTGACCTCCGGCGGACTTGTGGCATTGGTTATTTTGTCCCGGCAGGTCATTGCCCCCATGGCTCAGGTAGTCAATCTGGCCACCCGATATCATCACGTCAGGGAAGCATTAAAAATGTTAGATGATATCATGAATCTCCCTGTTGAACGGCCCGCCGGAAAAACATTTTTACCGAGAAAGCGTTTTGACGGCGTAATCGGCATCAAAAATCTTTCATTTTCCTATCCGGGACAGACGACCATGGTCCTCAATAACATCTCTCTGGAAATTGCTGCCGGAGAAAAAGTGGGCATTATCGGACCGGTCGGTTCGGGTAAAACAACTCTGGGCAAATTAATGCTCGGGTTGTATGAACCGGTCAGCGGCATGGTAACCATGGACGGAACGGATATCCGGCAGATTGATCCGGCGGAACTGCGACATTTCCTTGGTTATGTTCCACAGGATATCACGCTTTTCCAGGGAACCCTGCGCGACAATATTACAATGGGCGTTAATAACGTCGATGACCAAAATGTGCTGCAGGCGGCAGAAATGGCCGGCATTATCGAATTCGCCAAAATACATCCCTCCGGATTCGATATGAAAGTGGAAGAATTCGGCCGGGGGCTTTCCGGCGGTCAACGGCAGAGCGTCGCCATGGCCCGCGCTCTCCTGCTCGATCCTCCGGTGCTGGTCCTTGATGAACCGACAAGCAATATGGATAACCGCTCGGAAATCAGACTGAAACGATATCTTGCTCAAACCGTTAAAGAAAAAACCATGGTGATCATCACCCACCGGGCATCGCTTTTGGATATGGTAACCCGCCTGATCGTCATCGATCATGGATCTATTGTCGCCGACGGCCCGAAAGATTTCGTCCTCGAAGCCATGAGAAAAGGACAGCTGAACTTATAACCGGGAGAATGCAGGTTGAAGAAGCTATTTGATTTTTTTAAAAATAATCCTTTTGTTGAATCCTTCAGGGATCTTCCGGAAACAGATAAGATTAGTTTTAAAGAATTGAAAAATAATTTTAAAATGAATTATTTATTCCGCAGACTGCCTGAAGAGGACCCGGACTTCGCCACGGATATTCGGGAGACCATTCTTGCCCAGACCCCTCAGGGAGGAAGACTGATTATCTGGGCCACACTCATCCTGCTGGTCATTTTCATCGTCTGGGCCTCTTTTTCAGAATTGGAAGAGGTTACGCGGGGCGAAGGCAAGGTGGTCCCGTCCAGTCATGTACAGATCGTTCAAAATCTTGAAGGGGGAATTATTTCCGAAATCCTGATCAATGTCGGAGATAAGGTCAAAAAGGACCAGCTGCTTCTGAAGATGGACCCCACGCGTTTCTCTTCCTCTTTTGAGGAGAATCACGTCAAATACCTTTCCGACAAGGCTAAAGCAGCCCGTCTGAAAGCAGAAGCAACCGGAAGCGCCCTGGTTATTCCTGAAGATGTCCTGAAAGAAAGGCCGGATATTGCAGAACGCGAACGTCAGTTGTTCCAAACCCGCAGAATGGAATTGGGTTCAAGCTCTGAAATCAAGCGCCAGCAAATTAATCAGCGGCGACAGGAGCTAAAGGAACTGGAGGCAAAACTTGTCGAGCTCAATAGAACCTACTCTCTTTTACAAAAAGAAATCGGCATGATCAAACCGCTGGTTAATAAAGGAGCGGCCTCCGATGTAGAAGTTCTCCAGCTTGAGCGTCAGGCCAGCCAGCTGGAAGGGGAAATTGATCGTGTCCGTCATGCGATCCCCGCAGCACAGGCCAAATTACAGGAAAGTGAAGTCGCCTTGCGCGAACTCAGTCTGAGCTACCGCAGCAAATCCAGCACAGAATCCAGTGAAGTACTCAAGGAACTTGATGAAAGCGCCTCTTCTTCACTGGCCTTGAAAGACAGGCTTGACAGAACCGCCGTACGGTCACCGGTTGACGGCATCGTGAACCGCGTCATGGTGAAAACAGTCGGCGGCGTCGTTCAGCCGGGAATGGATCTCGTCGAGATTGTGCCCATGCACGGCAATCTTCTGATTGAAGCCAAGATCAAACCGTCAGACATCGCTTTTCTCCGTCCCGGGCAGAAAGCCACCATTAAATTTACAGCCTATGATTATACCGTTTACGGGGCTCTCGATGCCGAACTGGAATCGGTCGGTGCGGACAGCATCACCGATGATAAGGGAAACAGCTATTTTCTGGTCCGATTAAGAACGGATAAAAATTATCTGGGTACGGCGCAACATCCCCTGCCGATCATGCCGGGAATGGTTACAACGGTAGATATTCTCACCGGCAAGAAAACAGTTCTATCCTATATTTTAAAACCCGTTCTGAAAGCACGGTATATGGCCTTGAGGGAACGTTAACCCGGAGGATATTTCGTTTCCTCTCCTCGTTGAATAGGAATGTTTATGACCATCCTCTTAAGCAGCCCCGTCCCGGGAGTAATGATCAGATGGGAAGCCCATTTGAAAGGGCACTGCAAAATTAAAAAAGCCCTGTCCATCGAACAGCTCAGAAGCCTTTGCGGCAATCGCCAGTTTGACGTCATTCTCCTGCACCGGAGACTGATTGACATATCCTCCTTCCGGACTTTACGATCCGCATTTCCGGCAGCCAGATTTTTTCTGCTTACAGATCATCCGGATGAAGAAGAGGCCCTGACGTTTCTTAGAATGGGAATAGTGGGCTATGCCAATACGTACATTGCTGCACCGCGTCTGCTTGAGGCATTACACGTCATTACGGAAGGAGGCGTATGGCTGGGACAGAAAATTATCCAGCGTCTCATAACAGGCGTCTCCAATACTTTAAAACCGGAAGACAAAAAAGATCAACTCTCGCTGCTTCCGGCAAACCTGACCAAATCCCAACGCAACATTGCCGAACGCGTTGCCCGTGGACAATCCAATCTGGAAATCGCAGCCGATTTGAACATAACGGAAAGAACGGTCAAAGCACATCTAACATCCATCTATGAAAAAACAAAAACCGGCAACAGATTGAACCTCGCCCTCTTGATTAATCTGGGCAAAAATCCTTCCGGTTAAGATTAAAGCTTCTTCATGATATGATTGCAATCATGAAGAATAAAAAAAGCCGCGAAAGTTTGATTTTCCGCGGCTTTTTTCTTTAAAGCAGTTTATGCGTCATGGTCAATATCGACCTTGCCGAGCAGCGAGTCTAAATTTGTCGCATCCGTAATGCTGTCGAAAGTAACACTGCCCACCAGGTTTCCGGCGGAATGATCCGTGCTGTTATTGTAAACCTCCAGCACGGCTTTTCCGTCGCTGTTATTATGGAATCCCAGATAAGTCTTGGCAACGGATTCGTCGGCAACATCAAGGATTGCGGAGATATCGACTTTGTCTCCGTCTGTCTGACTGTAATCTTTGACGGTATCATTGGCCTGAGCGCTTAGCGTAAAGGTATCGGCACCCGCACCTCCGGTAAGCGTGTTACTCCCTGTTCCACCGCTCAGGATATCATTCACAGAACCGCCACTGAGAATATCATTCCCTTCACCGCCGTTAATGACGTCATTGCCTTCCTGACCGTAAACGATATCGTTTCCCGCTCCGGCATTAATGATATCATTACCGCCGGTAAGGCCGCTTTCCGCTGAAAGGGTCAGGTGATTGGCCTTGATATCAGCCATCATTTGCGATGTTGTTCCGGTATAATTGTAATTTATCGTATCACCGAAAATGATATCATCGCCGTCTCCTCCAACAATATTGTCATTGCCTGCATCGGACACCACGGTACTCGTAAGATCGGTAAGAACGCTGCTGAGTTGTTCACCTGTTGTAATGTTGGTCGCCACATCAGGGTTGGAATCGGCAGCTTCACCTTCGACCTGATTCAGGTGGTTCAGATTCATGTCTGTAACATTAATGCCCACCGCTTCAATCGTAAATCCCTTGGCTTCCAGTTGAGCCACTTCGCTCACGGTATCGTTTGTACCGGTGCCAAGGATCTGTTTAATGTTCTCCTGATAGAAATAAACGCCATCACCGCCTAGCTGGCTATACTCGTCACCTCGATAGTAATAGGTTGGTTCTCCATCGGATACGAAGATGGCCTGGCTGACCACGTTGCTCCCCGGTGAGTAG
>DAOQVG010000203.1:0-4264 GCA_035341435.1 Smithellaceae bacterium | reverse complement strand
ATCGGGGATAAGGATATGAGGATGGAAATTCTGCGCCGCAAGGCGGCGTTTGACGCCGATCCGGCTGTTTTTGCCGTGGGCTGGAGTGCAGAGCAAAAAAGCCTGGCCGAAAAAATTATCGCCGCGCAGAGAGGTCTCAATGATGTGCAGCTTTCCGATGAAGTGCTGGAAAAGATAGTCTCCATCACTGCTGCGCTGAATCTGGACGGGCATCGCGCCGACATTGTGATGATGAAGGCCGCCCGGGCGCTGGCCGCTTTTCGGCAAAGCGAAGTTATTACCGGCTCCGATATCCGGGAAGCGGCTTATCTTTCCCTTCCCCACCGGATGAAGAGGCTGCCGTTTGAAGCAATCGGCGGTGAAAATGAGAAACTTCAAGCTGCACTGGCGGAGATGACGGCATGAACTTTCAGAATTTTATCGGACACGATGACGCCAAACTGGCCTTAATCCTGAATGCTCTGGATCCCCGCTGCGGCGGTGTTTTGTTCGTTGGCGAAAAAGGCAGCGGCAAATCCACGCTGGCCCGCCTTTTTAAGAATATTCTTCCGCCGGCGACGCCCTTTGTCAATCTTCCTCTGCATGCAACCGAAGAGGCCCTGCTGGGCGGCGTGGAAATGGAAGAGACGATTAAAAACGGCCGGAAAGTTTTGCGCAGCGGTCTTCTGCAGCGCGCCTGCGACGGAGTGGTCTATATCGATGACGTAAATCTTCTCTCACCGGAAATCATCGCTTTAATTTTGAAGGCCCAGAGCAGCAGAAACTATTTCATCGGCAATGGAAATCCGCCGCGGCAGCTTTTGCAGAATTTCATGCTGCTGGCCAGTATGAATCCCGAAGAAGGATATCTTTCATCCCATTTTCTTGATCGCTTCGGCATGTGTGTTTTCTGGGAAGGAATTCGGGAACGGATGCAAAAGATGGCGGTTATGAAAACGGCGATATCGAGCGATCAGCGGCAAGAAAATGATGATCAGGATCTGCGGGAGAGGATCTGCGGGGCCCGGATGATGCTGGAAAAAATCATTGTGCCTGTGGAAATAAGAAACACCATTGCTCAAAAGTGCATCGAGAACGTTGTTTGCGGCCATCGGGGCGATATCTTTTTGTTCTATGCCGCCCGCGCTTACGCCGCTTTGTGCAATGCTGCAGAAGTAACGGCGGAGCATGTGGACAAGGTTTTGCCCCTTGTCCTTCTGCACCGCAGGAGAATGTACAAACAGATGGAGGAAGATCAAGCAAACGAGCAGCACCGGCACGACAAACCGGCCGACAGCAAGAATTCTCCGGAGCAGAACCGGGAAAAGGGTAAGGATTCTGCCACGGATTATGAAGATGAAAATGATAACGCGGGAAGCGGCGATTCCGGCCAAAGGCAGCAGCAGTTTCGCGAATCCCGTTCCGCTGAGGAAATATTTAATGTGGGCGATGTTTTTAATATTCGGCGTCTGGCTTTCCGCAAGGACAGGATGAATCGGACATCTTCCGGAAGACGCACTAAAACCGGCTCTCGGGGAAAGCAGGGCAGGAAGATAAAGAGTATTATGAGGGCGAACGGAGATATTGCTGTTGACGCCACCATCCGGGCCGCCGCCCCCTTTCAGATAGCGCGGGGCAGGAGCGGAACGCTGCTTATCGAAGATGATGATCTGCGGTTCAAACAAAGGGAAAAAAAGATGGGGCATCTGGCTGTCCTCGTTGTGGACGGCTCGGGCTCGATGGGGGCAAAAAAAAGAATGATTGAGACCAAGGGCGCCGTGCAGTCGCTGCTGCTGGATTGCTATCAAAAAAGGGACAAAGTTTCTCTCATTGTTTTCCGTAAAGACGCCGCCAGTGTTGTTCTGCCGCCGACGGCGAGTGTGGAAGCGGCTTCAAGGCGGCTGCAGGAGATTCCCGTAGGTGGGAAGACGCCCTTAACGGCGGGGCTGCTGGAAACATACAAACTGATGAAAAACGTACGGCTGAAATCTCCCCAGACGAGATTTCTGGTGGTGCTGGTCACCGACGGGCGGGCGAACCAGAGCTTTTCCGGCGCTCCGGTGCGTGAAGAAATTGCGAAAATGGCCGGTCTGCTGGGCGAATTGCCGGTTACGGATTTTGTTGTGATTGATACGGAAGACAAGAAGTCTTTCCTGAAAGCCGATCTGGCCTGCGAAATATCCGGTCTGCTGGGCGCCGATTACTACCGGATGAATGATTTGCAGGCGGATCATCTGACGGAGATTATCCGCGATAAAAAAGCAGCATATGCTTAATAATTTTCAATCCTGTTCTTAATTCCATTTCTAAATCAAGCGCTATCTTTGTTGGCGTCGTCGTCGGCTTCCTCAACGTATGTATAATACGCCTCGTCGCCTCCTCCTAGCCGCCGCGATATCATCATTGATTTAGAAATGGAATAAGTCCATGATAAAATGAGCTTTTTGTAATTTGTGCTTGACCTCCGCCGGGTGTCTTCTATATATGTTGTTCATTATTGGTATTCTCGAGGAATGATTATGTCTAAGCTGGTTCGTTTTGGTGTTTCTCTGGAAGAAGATCTTCTGCAAAGATTTGATGATCTGATCCATCGCCGGAAATATACCAACCGCTCGGAGTCGCTCCGGGACCTCATCCGTCAGGAACTCTTAAAGCAGGAATGGGAGGAAGGCGGAGACGTTGCGGGCGCCATTACCTTCATCTACGACCACCATACGAGAGAACTGCTGAACAAAATTACCGATATTCAGCATGACCACCAGGATATCATCATTTCCAGCCAGCATGTTCATCTTGATCACCATAATTGTCTGGAGATTGTCGCGGTCAAAGGGCGGGTGAAAAAAGTCCTGGAACTGGCCGATTCCCTGAAAGCCATCAAGGGTGTCCAGCACTGTGCGCTCAGTATGACCGGCACCGGGAGCAAGACGGCTAAATAGCTTTTCCTGAAGATTCGTCTTGCCGGCAGTATTGAAAATCTGATAAAATGACGGCATCGTAAAAAGGCCGGATGCTGCGTTGCGCTTCATCCTTCGTCACTGCGGCATACGCTAAGTATGCCTCATTCCTCATGATTCGCACGCCTTGCCTGCGACCTTTTTACGATGTCGTCTGTAAATGGCCACTTTTACGACTTTTTACGAGTGCATCATAAAATAATAAAGTAAAAATAAATTCTTGTATCAATTGTTAGTTTTAACTTAACCATTAACGGAAAGGAGAACTATCATGAAGGACGACAAGAAGTTAACAACAAGAGCCGGTGCTCCGGTAGTCGATAACCAGAACATTATGACCGCCGGACCTCGCGGTCCAGCGCTTTTGCAGGACGTCTGGTTTCTGGAGAAGCTGGCCCACTTTGACCGGGAGGTCATCCCCGAACGTCGTATGCATGCCAAAGGTTCCGGCGCTTATGGAACCTTCACTGTAACCTCTGACATTACAAAATACACCAAAGCGAAAATCTTTTCGCAGATCGGTAAAAAGACCGACTGCTTCCTGCGCTTTTCCACGGTTGCCGGCGAGCGCGGCGCAGCCGACGCCGAACGTGATATCCGCGGCTTTGCAATGAAGTTTTACACCGAGGAAGGCAACTGGGACCTTGTCGGCAACAATACGCCGGTATTCTTCCTGCGCGATACGCTCAAGTTTCCCGACCTCAACCACGCTGTGAAACGCGACCCCCGCACCAATTTGCGCAGCGCCCTGAACAACTGGGATTTCTGGACGTCGCTGCCCGAGGCTCTCCATCAGGTTACCATCGTCATGAGCGATCGGGGTATACCCGCCAGCTACCGCCATATGCATGGCTTCGGCAGCCACACCTTCAGCTTTATCAACGCCCAGAACGAACGATATTGGGTCAAGTTCCACCTGAAGACCCAGCAGGGCATTAAGAACCTGACCGATGCGGAGGCCGAGGCGATTATAGGCAAGGACAGGGAAAGCCACCAGCGTGACCTTTACGAGAGTATTGAGAAGGGAGATTTCCCCCGCTGGACCTTCTACGTACAGATCATGACGGAAGAACAGGCGAAAACCTTGCCGTACAATCCCTTTGATCTCAGCAAAGTCTGGTACCATCAGGATTTTCCGTTGATCGAGGTGGGTGTTCTCGAACTGAACAAGAATCCGGAAAACTACTTTGCCGAGGTCGAGCAGTCGGCTTTCAACCCGGCCCATGTTGTTCCCGGAATCGGCTTTTCTCCGGACAAGATGCTTCAGGGGCGGCTCTTTTCTTACGGCGATGCGCAGCGCTACCGCCTGGGAGTGAACCATCATCAGA
>DAOQVG010000202.1:0-4334 GCA_035341435.1 Smithellaceae bacterium | reverse complement strand
CCATGATCTCAACAATGTTCTCGGGGTATTAGTCGGTTATTCGGAACTGCTGGCAGATCAACTGCCCTTGGATACTATTGTCAGAAGATATGCCGAGAATATCCTTAAATCCGGCATCAGGGGAGCGGCGATTATTCAGGATCTGCTTACCCTGGCCAGAAGAGGTGTAACGGTGGCAAAGGTGGTCGATCTCAACAAGCTGATCGGCGATTATTTCCAAACTCCGGAGTTTGGCCAGCTGAAGGAAGATCATCCGGGCGTGGCGATTTTCACCGAGCTTGAAGAGGGGCTCCTGAACATCAAGGGATCGCCGGTGCATCTGGGCAAAACGATCATGAACCTTGTTTCCAATGCTCTGGAAGCGATACCGGGCAGGGGAGAAGTGATCGTGCGAACGGAGAACCGTTACCTGGATCATCCCATCAAGGGCTATGACGAGATGAAGGAAGGGGACTATGCCGTCATTACAGTTTCCGATACGGGCAGCGGGATTTCCCCTGAAGATATGGACAAGATATTTGAACCCTTCTACACCAAAAAAGTCATGGGCAGAAGCGGCACAGGGCTGGGACTGGCCGTTGTCTGGGGTACGGTGAAAGATCACAACGGTTACATTGACGTACACAGCGAGCCGGGTGAAAAAACCGTTTTTACTCTTTACTTTCCCGTAACCAGGGACGAAATGGAGAAAGTTAAAAAAGCAGTTTCTCCCGTCAGTTATATGGGCAAGGGGCAGTCCATCCTGGTGGTGGATGATGTAAAAGAACAGCGCGAGTTGGCCACGAATATGCTGGAAAAACTCGGGTATCAGGTTTCCGCTGTGACCGGCGGAGAGCAAGCCATAGAATATCTCCAGAGCCGCCAGGCCGATCTCGTTGTTTTGGATATGATCATGGAGCCCGGAATGGACGGGATGGAGACCTATCAAAGAATTGTCCAAATGAAACCCCAACAGAAAACCATTATCGTCAGCGGTTTTTCCGAAACCGAACGGGTAAAAAATGCTCAGGAAATGGGCGCCGGAGCTTTTCTGAGAAAACCGTATATTCTGGAGAAGATAGGTCTTGCGGTTAAAAACGAACTGGAAAGAAAATAGACACAGATATTTCAGCCAAATCCAACAGGAATTCCGGAGACGGCATTCTGAAATTATATTGCTGGAAATTTAAAGAGGGAGAAGAACAATGATTGCCTATCAGCTTTCAATTTTTGCCGAAAATAAACCGGGGAAACTGGCCCATGTCACCAGATTGCTGGCCGGAGAAAATATTAACATTCGCGCGACGACAATATCGACGTCGGATACGTTCGGCGTCATCAGTTTGATCGTTGACGATCCTCAAAAGGCGGAAGCGGTGCTGACCAAAGCGGGAATGACCGTAAATCTGCGGCAGGTTCTGGCTATTCTTCTTCCGGACATGCCCGGCGGCTTGGACCACCTCACGCAGTTGCTCTATCAAGAGAAGATCAATATCAACAATGCCTATGGCTTCGTTTTGGAAAGCTCCAAGAGAGCGGTGTTTGTCGTCGATGTGGACCAGATAGAAAAAACAGAAAAACTTCTGGAGACCCATAACTTTCAGACACTGGATACGACGGCGTTTTCGACAATGTAACCGTTGATACATTGGATAACTGGTAAGTATTTTCTCGAAATTCTAAAACATCTTCCGGAGATACGACCATGAGGCATTGTTGTAATAACAAGTTGATATTTTTACTTTTGTTTATTTCGGTAGCTGCATTGGTGTCGCCGTCTTTTGTTTCCAGCGCGTTCGCCGAAGCAAAGAAAAACGTCCTCATCCTCAATTCATACCATCAGGACTATAAGTGGACCAACGATGAAACCCGCGGTGTAGTTGAAGCTCTTGCGCCTGTGAATGAAAAAATTAAAATCTATATAGAATATATGGGCACAAAATGGGTGAGCGGCGATCAGTACTTCGAAGAGCTCAATCGCATGCTGAAATTCAAATATCAAAATATCAGGTTCGATGTCATCGTTTTATCCGACAATGACGCCCTCAATTTCCTGGTCAAATACCGTGACGGTATGTTCGGCAGGGTTCCGACCGTGTTTTGCGGAATAAATTATTTCCAAGACAACGACCTTAGAGAACAGCCCCTTTATACCGGAACCAATGAAACAGTGGATATAAAAACAAATCTGGAAACAATTCTGCGGATCCATCCAGCGACAAAAAAGATTATCGTGATCAACGATACGACTACAACGGGCAAGAGAATCAAGACCGAATTAATGAAAGTGATTCCCGTTTTTCAGAACAGGGTCCGGTTTGAATTTCTGGAAGACATAGAAATGGAAAAGCTCCTGGAAAAGATCAAAAATCTTCCCCCGGATAATGTTGTCTTTTATACACTCTTCTTTTTAGACAAAACCGGAAGGTTTTACGAATACGACGAAAGCATCCAGCTGATTTCACAGCGGGCGAAAGTTCCGGTTTATGGTACATGGGATTTCAGTTTAGGGCATGGAATCGTAGGTGGAATGCTGACCAGCGGATATGACCAGGGAAAATCCGCCGGAGAGATGGCCCTGCGTATTTTAAAAGGAGAAAAAATCGGGAATATTCCTGTCGTCAGAAAAAGTCCTAACCGTTATATGTTCGATTATCAGCAGATGAAGCTTTTCGGTGTTAAACCCTCCGCCCTGCCGCCGGAGAGCGTCATTATCAACGAACCGGTTTCTTTTTATGCAGTTCACAAAAGCCTCGTTTGGGGAACTCTTGCCGGTATCATCGGATTGATATTTGCTGTTATCGTTCTGCTCTTTAACATCCGGCAAAGAAAAAAGGCGCAAAAAGCACTGCGGGAAGCCCACGATGAGCTGGAAAACCGTGTCCGGGAGCGTACCACCGAACTGGTGGATTCGAATAATCAGCTGGTCAATGAAATCGCGGAACGTAAGCAAGCCGAGGCATTACTGAAAGAAAGCGAGGGGAAATACCGCAGGTTTTTTAACACATCGAGGGATTGTGTCTTCATCACCTCAAAGGATGGCAGTTGGATCGATCTGAATGAGGCCGCAGTGGAAATATTCGGTTATGCCAGCCGCGAGGAACTAATGCAGATGAAAATTCCGGATCATTATGCCAACCAGGGAGAAAGAGAAAGACATTTGAGTATCATCATGGAACAGGGGTATACGAAGGAATTCCCTGTGAATTTGCTTAGAAAAGACGGTACTGTCATACACACACTTATCACATCGGCGGCCTGGTACGATGCCGAAGGCAATTTGATGGGATTTCAAGGAACGATTCGCGATATCACCGAACGCAAAAAGGCCGAAGAGGCGCTTCTTGAGTCTGAACTTAAGTTCAAGAGTTTTGCAGAACATGCCATTGTCGGCACATATATTTTTCAGGATGACATCTTCAAATACGTAAATCCCAAGTTTGCTCAGACGTTCGGCTATACGGTGGAAGAATGTTTGAATAACATGCCTTTTGAAACCCTGGTTTACCCGGAAGACATTGCTTATGTGAAAGAACAGATCAGAAAACGAACAGAGGGTGAAACTGAATTAATTCATTATTCTTTCAGGGGATTGAAAAAAAATGGGCAAGTATTCCCTATAGAGATTTACGGGTCTTTGAGTGTTCATAACGGGAAACCGGCAGCCGCCGGAACTCTTTTGGACATTACCGAACGCAAACGTGTGGAGGAAGAAAGGCGTCGTTACGAAAAACTTCAAGGTGTATTGGAAATGGCGGGAACAATTTGTCATGAAATGAATCAACCTATGCAGATAATTTCCGGATATTCGGATATGTTGTTAACAAATATTTCCGAAAATGATCCAATAAAAGGGAAAATTGAAACAATCAGAAAACAGATAGACAGGATGGCGGCTATTACGCAAAAATTGATGAATATTAAAAATTTCGAATCTCAAGATTATGCGGGATTCGGCCGAATTATAAACATCAACAAATGCTCCGGCAATGACAACAAATAAACTGAACTGGTGTTTATCATGAATGAGAAAAAAATCCTGGTTGTTGATGATGAAGTTCTAATTCTTGATTTACTAAGGGAAGTATTTCAGTCGGCAGGTTACACGGTACTCACAGCCGAGAGCGGCGAAGAAGCGCTGAAAATACTTCAGCATGAGAGCATTATGGTTATGTTCCTGGATATTAAGCTTCCGGGCATCAGTGGTATTGATCTCTGCAAGAAAATTCGAGTAGAAAACCAGATTTGCATTATTCACGCAATGACCGGCTACAATAATATTTATGGTCTCCTGGAGTGTCGTGCTGTCGGGTTTGACGACTTTTTTGTCAAACCTGTTCGAATGAATTTACTCA
>DAOQVG010000201.1:0-4381 GCA_035341435.1 Smithellaceae bacterium | reverse complement strand
AAGGTATGCAGTTTGATCGCGGTTACCTTTCTCCTTACTTTGTTACCAACGCCGATAAGATGCTTGTTGCGCTGGAAGACGCTTTGATTTTAGTCTACGAAAAGAAAATCAGCGGCATGAAAGACATGCTCCCCATTTTAGAGCAAGTTGCCAAAACAAACCGTCCGTTGCTGATCATTGCCGAAGACATTGAAGGCGAAGCGCTGGCGACACTGGTTGTCAATAAGATTCGTGGTACCCTGCATGTGGCTGCCGTTAAAGCTCCCGGGTTCGGCGACCGCCGCAAGGCCATGCTGGAAGATATCGCCATCCTCACAGGCGGCGTGATGATTACCGAAGATATAGGCTTTAAACTGGAAAACGTAAAACTCGAAGATTTAGGACGCGCCAAAAAGATTACGATTGATAAAGATAATACAACTATTATCGACGGCGCCGGTAAGCGTGCTGATCTTGAAGCCCGTGTCAAACAAATCCGTTCCCAGATCGAAGAAACCACTTCCGAATATGATCGTGAAAAATTGCAGGAACGTCTGGCTAAATTAGTCGGCGGCGTCGCCGTAATTAAAGTCGGTGCTGCAACTGAAGCCGAAATGAAAGAAAAGAAAGCCCGCGTGGAAGATGCTCTGCATGCTACCCGCGCCGCCGTTGAAGAAGGAATTGTCCCCGGCGGCGGTGTTGCTTATCTGCGTACCCTGCCTGCTTTGGCCAAACTTACCCTCGAGGGTGATGAAAATGTCGGCCTGAACATCGTGAAGAAAGCAATCGAAGAACCGATGAAAATGATTGCCGCCAACGCCGGTCTGGAAGGGACTATCGTTGTAGAAAAAGTAAAAGAGAAGAAGGGCGCTTTTGGTTTCAATGCCCGCACCGACGTTTACGAAGATATGATCGCAGCCGGTGTTATTGATCCGACCAAGGTTACCCGCTTTGCCCTGCAGAATGCAGCCTCCGTGTCGTCATTGCTGCTGACTACGCAGTGCATGATCGCCGACAAGCCCGAAGAGAAGGGCGCCGGTGGTGGAATGGGTATGCCTCCTGGTATGGGTGGTATGGGTGGTATGGGTATGGGAATGTAAAAAGGATTAAGACTGAAGGCCGATGGCTAAAGGCTGAAGGTTAGAAGATTAAAGCCCCTTGTGCGGATGGACAAGGGGCTTTTTTATTGTGATTTTCATTCAGGCATCTTTATGATAAACATAAAGAAAAAAATACCAGTGAAGAGGCAGCATTATTAAAGACAATAAATATTATCCTTCCTCCAAAAAAATATTTGCCCCCAAAAAACGCCGGACGAAACCTCATCCGCAGGCAATGAAGCCGGAGATTGATCCCGCACTGAAAAGTGTTCTGGCGCGGATCGGCAAACCGCGTGAGACCCCTTTTGTTCCCGACGATTTTCAGAAAGATGCGCTGCAGGCGATAAAAGAAACCGACTGCCTGGTTATCGCTCCCACCGGTTCCGGTAAAACCTGGATTGCCCGCGAAGCCATTTTATCGGTGCTGAAAAAAGGTGGCAGGTCCTGGTATGCCTCTCCGCTGAAAGCGCTCTCCAATTCCAAATGGATTGAATTCGGCCTGCATTTTGATGCGGAAAACGTTGGCATTATCACCGGAGACACCAAGGAAAATACGGATGCTCCGATAATTGTCGGTACAACGGAAATACTGCGCAATCAGCTTTACGACGCCATGCATGAAGGGCGCAATCTGGATTTCGATCTGGTCATTCTCGACGAGGTCCACTTTCTCGGAGATATTGACCGCGGTGTTGTCTGGGAGGAAGTCATGACTTACCTGCCGGTGCGGATTAACCTGCTTCTTCTTTCCGCAACCATCGGTAATGGCGGGGAGATCGCCTGCTGGCTGGAAGTGATCCGTAACAAGCGCTGCATAGTTATTAATGAAGAAAAACGGCTGGTACCGCTGTATCCTCTTTTTCTGCATCCATCCGGCAGGCTGCTTCCTTTGCTGAAAGGGAAAAGTCTTTCCTCGCCGGTCGCTGATTTTTTAAGAAAATCTTCGGAAAAATATAACATGCGCAGATGCAAGCCTGAATACGGCGGTATCATTAGAATTCTGGAGCAGTTCAGGCTTCTGCCGGCGATATTTTTTTTAAAATCGCGCGCAGAATGCGACGCCGCCCTCAAGGCAAAAGAGTTTATTGCGCCTCTGCCTTATTCAGAAGAATTTAACGATTCTTTAGAGGAATTGCTGACAAGGTTTCCCGCTCTGCAAAACCATCGGCAGTTAAAAGCGCTGAAATCATTCGGTATTGCTGCACATCACGGAGGTCAGTTGCCGGCCTGGAAATTACTGGTGGAAGAAATGATGAACAGGGGACACCTGCGGGCTATCTTCGCCACATCGACAATCGCCGCGGGGGTTAATTTTCCGGCGCGGACAATCGTCCTTTTTAATTCGGATTTATACAACGGTCATGATTTCCTGCCGATGTCGGCTACCGAATTTCGCCAAATGACGGGACGGGCGGGAAGGCGCGGCCAGGACAAAATCGGCTTTATGCTGGCGATACCCGGAAAATTTATGGATATCATCCACATCCGGCGGTTATTGTTTAAGGCGCCGGAGGATATTTTAAGCCAGTTGAAAAATGATTTCGGCATGATCCTGAATCTGTTGATGTCGCAGACACCGTCCGATATCCAGGATATATTTGAAAGATCGCTGGCGGCCTATCAGCAAAATGAGCGCCATCATAATTTAACAAACAAAGCGGCAAAAACGCTGTGGGTTGATTTTTGCCGACATCTGGATTTTTTGCAGGCGGAAGGTTTTGTGCTGGAAAACGGCAGACTCACCGACGACGGCTACTGGGCCGCCAGATTGCGCCTTGATTCTCCGCTGCTGGTAGCAGAATGTTTACGGGAACAGGCTTTTCCGGAGCAAAACGAAAAAATTATGGCGGCGGCTGTTTCTCTTTTTGCTTATGACCGTGATAATGAAATCAGCGTGGTGCCGAACGACGTACCGCCAAAACTTGCTTTGGCGTTAAGGAAAGTGCTGCTAGCCGTCAGGCCGCTGGTGCGCCGTCTTGATGCGGCGGGATTTTGCACGGCGAAAATTTATCCCGCGGTGGGAGTTGCCATGTATTTTTGGGCGCTGGGCCGCAGTTGGGAAAGCGTCGTTAAAGCGACGGGCTTTGCCGAGGGCGATCTGGCGATGCTGGTTCTACGCACTGCCGACAGCCTGCGGCAAATTGCCGCTTTGAAAGATACGCACCCGGATATCGCCGCCTGCGCTTATCGGGCGAGGGAGGCGATATTGCGCGAACCCGTCCTCTTCCTATGAGAACAGGACTGCTGACCGGAAGCGCAATCCCGGAGGGGGCGCAATTTATATAACTGATACTTTCCTTGCCGGTAAATGCCAAAGGCATTTACAAAACGCCCATCTGCGGCGTTGTGCTCCGGTTTAGTCACTGCGGCCTACGCAAAAGTAGGCCTCATTCCTAAATCCTCGCACGCCTTGCATCTGGACATTTTTGAGCAGCCCTGAAAAATTGTGAACAGATACGCCTCACTCCGAAGGCCTTGCGCGTCGCGCATCTGGGACATTTTTGAACGACCTGAATTAAAGGGTATTACGTTTGTTTTTAGAAAGGAAGTTTATTCATGTCATTTGAACCGAAGATACTGGGCATTGCCTGCAACTGGTGCACCTATACGGGAGCGGATCTGGCGGGGACCACGCGTTTGCAGTATCCGCAGAATATCCGGGTGGTCCGCGTTATGTGCTCCAGCCGGATCAACCCTTCGTTTATCTTCCGCGCGTTCCAGCTGGGCGCCGACGGCGTGCTGGTCGGGGGATGCCATCCGGGCGATTGCCATTACAATACCGGGAACCTCTATGCGCGAAGACGCCTGGCCGTGACCAAAAAAATTCTGGAATTTGCAGGCCTGGAGCCGGGGAGATTCCGTGTCGAATGGATTTCCGCCTCCGAAGGAAACAAGTTCGCCCAGGTTGTGACCGAGTTCACCGGACAGATCAAAGCGCTGGGACCCCAGACCAAATTCAAGATTTCATAGAAGCGCGAGGGAGTATATGGCAGTCAGCTTTCAGCAAATTGAAGAGAAATTAAAGACCGAAGCCCGAAGGCTTTTGGAATCGGGCCGGGTGAGCCTGGTGCTCGCGTGGGGCGGAGGCTATGATGAAAACCATCCCATGCCTTATGTCGTCAAGAGCGCATCCGAGGTGGACGGCATCGTGTTCAACGAGTATTGCACCCACAATCTGGCCAGATATCTGGTCCGGTATCCGCGGGGAACCAAAATCGCCATCGCCGTCAAGGCGGCGGACAGCCGCGCCGTGGTTCAGCTCATTCAGGAAGACAAGGTCAAGCGGCGCGACCTGGTAATTC
>DAOQVG010000200.1:0-4383 GCA_035341435.1 Smithellaceae bacterium | reverse complement strand
CCATCCCGGACCGCCGCTACGACCAGTACCGCAGGGGCCACGACTGGATCCGCAAGCACATCTTCCCCGGGGGAGGGCTTCCGTCGCTGGCCGTTGTGATGGAGGCCCTGGCGAAAAGGACCTGCCTCAACGTGCAAAGTGTGGAGAACATCGGCCCGGATTACGCCCTGACGCTGCGGAATTGGCGCGGCCGCTTCCTGGCGGGAATCGACGAGGTGGCCGCCCTGGGCTTCGACCACACCTTCCAGCGCAAGTGGGTCTACTACCTTGCGGGCTGCGAGGCCTGTTTTGCTACACGCTATCTGGGCAATCTGCAGATGGTGATGGTGAAGTCGGAAAACGGCTATTGATGCTCCCACCCTGATCTTCATTCCTCTCCGGGGGCGAAGGTAAACGATGTTTAAGCTGCAAAGTAAGGGAGGATAATGCCCTTACCCATATATTTTACAAAAAGCAAAGGAGTATAGCCCATGAAACACAAAAGCTACGTCGGAATAATACTGCTGGTGTCGATTGTGGCCCTGGCAAGCTGCGCAGGAGGAAAACCAATGACTCTAAAGAACTATTATCAGGAACTGGTAGCGACGGACCCGGCGAAGACGGCCCTGGTGAAGGCGGGCTCGGCCGAGGAAAAGGCTGGTATCGAAGCCTTCAAGGCTTATTACAAGGTCTTTGCTGAAGACGTAATCCGTCGGGATACGAAAACTTTGTATGCGCAAGAGGCTTTCTTCAAGGACGGCTACAAGGAGGTGAAGGGCGTCGACGCCATCGAGACGTATTTCATCGCGACGACCAAGGCCATCGCGTCTTGCAACTTCGATATCATTGACGTGAGCGTGCACGAGGGCAATTACTACTTCCGCTGGATCATGAAGCTCAGGCTCAATCGCGACAAGGACAACCCGATTGAGCAGGTCGGCATGTCCCACGTACGCTTCGCCTCCGATGGAAAAATTATCTTCCACACAGACTACTGGGACACAAGCGTCGTCTTCGAACGATTACCCGTTATCGGTTCTATTATCCGGTGGGCGAAGGAACAGTTCTGATTCCATTTCTAAATCAAGCGCTATCTTTGTTGGCGTCGTCGTCGGCTTCCTCTACGTATGTATAATACGCCTCGTTGCCTCCTCCTAGCCGCCGCGATATCATCATTGATTTAGAAATGGAATACCTCTTTGTCATGCATGAAAGGAGCAAGTAGAATATGATCATCGTAAGATATTTTGTCAGCTACCTGCTGACGGCGGTAATATTTTTTGCCCTGGATATAGTATGGCTTGGATTTGTTGCAAAGAATATATACGCCAAGTACTTAGGTCATATCTTAAAGAGCCAGTTCAATTTGGTCGCGGGAGGTATCTTTTACCTGATCTTCATCGCAGGGATATTGATTTTTGCGGTATATCCGGCTGTAAACAAAAATTCCTTCACCACCGCCGTGGTTCTCGGCGCCCTGTTCGGTTTTTTTACCTATGCGACCTATGATCTCACCAACCTGGCGACGCTGAAAGACTGGCCCTTGATTATTTCTTTGGTTGATATTGCATGGGGATCATTCCTGACCGGTGTAGTCAGTGCTTCAGGATATTTTATCGTCTTATTTGTCGAGCGCCACTTATGACGGCCTCGTAAAAAGGCCGGATGCTGCGTTGCGCTTCTTCATTCGTTACTGCGGCATACGCTAAGTATGCCTCATTCCTCATGATTCGCGCGCCTTGCCTGCAGCCTTTTTACGAGGCCGTCCGTTAATCGACACTTTTACGATTTTTTACGAGTTCATCACTTATGATACGCCTGATTATCTCCTGAACTTGTAAAATCTCCCCCGCCCCCTCTTTAGAAAAGAGGGGCTTTAGGGCTTAAGTCAATGACATTTATCATACCTTAACAAAAATTCTGCGTTTATAAAGAACATAACCAATCAGCCAGAAGAAAATAATGTGCGCCATTGCATAAGCGAGAGAACCGTTCAGGTTGCCGGCCGGCGGCGCAAAAACATTCTGGTACAGCCAGGCGCTTCCGGTTAGTGTATTGTTCCTGCCGTCGGGAATGTGGATTAAGAGGCGCAGGGTTTTCCCCCAGATCACAGACAGAATAAAAAGGAACAAGGGATTTCTGCCAAATACTGAGAAGGGCAGGCTCCATTTTTTATATCCCCGCAAGTCAATGAGATAAATGAGCAAGGCAAAGAGCAGGGAGGCGAGGCCGGCTGTGTAGAGCACGTATGAGCTTGTCCATAAAGGCTTGTTGACCGGGAAAACAAATCCCCAAAGATATCCGGTGATGGTAAAAGCCATGCCGAAAAAAGTCAGCTGCACCGGCGCGCGGTCTCTCTCTGTTTCATTAATCATCATTCCCGCCAGATAGCCGGTGAGAACCGTTGCAATCGACGGCAGGGAACTGAGGATTCCCTCCGGATCAAAGGGAATTCCGAAGCCTTGATAAAGATGTTTCTCACCGAGTATTGCCCGGTCGAAGGCAATCGCGGCGTTGGTGTGCAGATTGTAGGGGGCCGGTCCGCCCAAAAAATACAGTATGCCCCAGTAGATAAGCAGAATAGCGGCAACGATGACAGGCAGCCACCGGCGTGGCGCACTCATAACGATAAGTGCGGCGATGCCGTAAGAGACGGCAATTCTCTGCAGCACACCCATAATTCTCAATTGCGAAAAATCCGTCATCCATTGAGGATAAGAGTTGATGAAAATTCCAATGAGAAAGATCAAAATTACTCGCCGGCCCGTTCGTTTGAGTGCTTCCCTGCTTAACGTGGTTTGGTTTTTATGGAAGGAGAAAAAGAGAGATGCGCCGACGGCGAAAAGAAAAAAGGGAAACACGAGATCCGCCGGCGTGCAGCCATGCCATTCGGCATGACGCAGGGGTGAGTATACATATTGCCAGCTTCCAGGAGTGTTCACCAGAATCATGAGCGCAATGGTCATTCCCCTCAATACGTCGAGGGCCGGGTATCTGTCTGATTGTTCCATGAACTATTATACCAATTCTAAATCAAAGCGCTATTTTTGTTGGCATCGTCGTCGGCTTCCTCAACGTATGTATAATACGCCTCGTCGCCTCCTCCTTGCCGCCGCAATATCATCTTTGATTTAGAAATGGTATTACTTCTTTCTCGCTTTGTATCTCTCTTCCGCCAGGGCGAAGAGCCTTTCCTCCTCTTCTGTGAGTAATATGAGCTCTGGAATTGAAGACACTTTTCCTTCAGGGCCGACCGCCACCATCACGAAATTGGCGGTTAACGCCGGCAACCTGTGTTCGTGGCCGACGTCCTTCTGCCCCAGGTTGATATGTTCCGTTTCCACATCGACCCTTACATCCATTGAAGAACGGCTGGCAAAAATCAGTTTTGCTTTCACAATAACCAGACTGCCGACGCGAACCGGCACCTTGAAAGTAATATCTTCCACCAGACCGGTAACGACATTGCAATGAGCATGGCGGGCCGCGGCGACAGCCGCCGCATTGTCCATCAACTTCATCAATTCGCCGCCATGAACGAATCCGGCCGGGTTTGCCTGTCCCGGCAGCATCAACTGGGACATCTCCACGGCGGAATGTCCCACGGTTCTCCCTTTAAATGCGGATTCATTTTCCATTCCGGACAAAAGTTCCCGGAAATTCCGCTCGTGCTTCGCTTCAACCCCGGCAATCCGCCGGAAGAAATCGGCAATTTCGGTAAACCCCTCCTGCCGGGCGGTTTCCGCCGCAAGAAGGTAATATTTATCCGCCTGAGCGTGTTCCCTGTTCGCTGATTGCCGGAGGTTTTCCAGCAAATCTCCCTCCCCCTGGAGAAACTCATATTCATGACGGGCGTGTTCCAGTTCATTGGCCGCTGTGGCTTCAAATATTTCCGCTACCTGTTGGAGGCCTTTTTGCCTGGCAACTTCTGCAAAGTATTGATATTCAAAACTCTGCAGCAATTCCGCATTCAATGATTTGAGCAAAATTTCTTCAGTCTTGCTTCCCTTGAAATCCATATTCCTCCTCCTGTAAGAAGATATGATACCATAAACGGTGCTTCCGATTTATATCCGCAGTTCGCACATTCGTAAATAGCCATTTAAATACCTTATATTTTTTTATTCCACCCAGTGAACGAATTCGGAGATTTCCGCTCTTTTTCTGTCGAAGTGATTCAGGGGAAAATCCGGATCGGGATAACCCAGGGTTACACCGACAATTATTCTTTTATCATCCGGGATAGAAGCAATTTTTCTTATGGCGGCGGGATAGAGGACGGTGGAGGCCATTATACAAGTGCCGAGCCCTTTATCATGGGCCAACAGGCAAATGGTCTGCAGGATAAGGCAACGTCCAGCAGCGTATATTCAACAGCGCTGTCTTGCGGGATGCACGCCAGAA
>DAOQVG010000199.1:0-4385 GCA_035341435.1 Smithellaceae bacterium | reverse complement strand
AACACTTGATGAATGGCGGCAGTCAGTTTTTCCGCATTAAAAGGTTTGGTAAGGTAACCGTGGGCTCCGGCTTCAAGAGCCTCCCTGATTTTGTCGTCTTCAGATTCCGTTGAAACCATCAGTACTGGAATCCCTTTGAAGCGATCATCGGCCCGCATGTTTCTCAAAACGTCGATGCCGCTCATCATCGGCATATTCCAGTCAAGGAGCACCAAATTTATTTCTTTGCCGCCGGCTTCCAAGTGATCCAACGCATCTTTTCCGTTGGCCGCCTGAAGAACCTCAAAGCCAATCGCCGTAGCCGTCTTTTCTATAATTGAGCGAATTAAACGTGAGTCATCTGCAACGATAATTTTCATTTTCAACACCGCCTTTTTGTTTGCATCGTGGAACAAAATTTAATACTTACAATTGCTTATACAGTATCGGCAATACTGATACCGTACTTAAGTAAAATGGTTATTTTAAAAGATTTTCTGGGAATTTCGAAAGAAACAGAAAAAAGATCAGATATCCGTTTTTGGGAAATCAGGTCTTATTCTGAAAATGGGAATGGATTTTTTTCGCTAGTTCCTCGCCGATGCCGTCCACCTTCTGCAAATCCTCCGGGGAAGCGTTTTGTATTTGATGGACGGAGCCGAAAGTTTGAAGCAGTGATTTCCTGCGCCGGATGCCGATATCGGGAATGGCATCCAGAACTGAACGAAAATCTTCTTTTTGCTTGAGCCGGTGATGGTAGCTGACCGCAAAACGATGCGCCTCATCGCGCACCTGCTGCAAAAGCGCCAGGGCGCCGGGCCACGCCGAAAGAAAGACGGCATCCTTTCTCCCCGGAAGGTAAACGCGGTCCTCCGATTTTACCGCCTTCATCTTTCTGATTTCTTTGCCGGTAACAAAGCTGCGCTCCTCTTTGGCCAGACCAATCACATCCATTTTAATCTTTAAATCCTTCATCACGGAAAGCGCAACATTGAGCTGGCCTTTGCCTCCATCGACAACAACCAGATCAGGAAAAACCTCGCCGCCGGTGAAGCGCCTCGTCAGCACCTCGCGCATCATCGCGTAATCATCGGGCTCATCCATGGTTTTCACGCGAAAACGTTTGTAGCCTGCTTTGTCGGGCTCACCATCCTGAAAAACCACCATCGAACCCACAGCGTTTTTGCCGCTGATGTTGGAGATATCGTAACATTCTATCCGGCGCGGCAGTCCGGACAAAGACAGTTTGTCGCGCAGAATTTCCATCGCCGCTGTTTTCCGCTCCTCTTTTTGGCGGACGGCTCCCAGTAATTCACGCGCGTTGGAGCAGGCCATGTCCAGCAGCGCTTTTTTCGAACCGCGCCGGGGAAATGCAAGCAGCACCTTCTTTCCCTTTTTGTCGAAAAGCCATTCGGCGATGGCGCTTTCAGCGGGAAGATCGCAGGGGAGGATGATTTCGTCCGGTAGATTGGCATTCTCGAAATACTGCTGCAGCACCGAAGATACAATTTCGGACAAATCAACTTTTGTTTTTATTGGTGCGAAGGACTTGCTGCCCAGCAGCTTGCCGCTACGGACAAATAAAATGCAGAACTGGTAAATATAGCCCTCGCCATAGACGCCAAGCACATCCTGATCCGAATTGCCTGCCCAATCCACATTTTGTTTTTCCAGCGTGTGCGTAAGTGCGCCGATGCGGTCGCGCAGATGCGCCGCCTCTTCATAATTGAATGCTTCAGCCGCTTCCTCCATCTGCTTCTTTAAATCGGCGATCAATTCCCGCCTGCGCCCCTGAAGAAAAGCCACAGTTCCGTCAATCATTTTCCGGTAAGCCGCCTCATCTATCAAACCCTTGCAGGGAGCAAGACAGCGCCCGATCTGATATTCCAGGCATGGCCGTAAACGCAGTTGAAAATCACGGTTGCGACAGGTGCGCAGCGGAAAGACCTGTTGGACAAACCTCAGTGTTTCCCGGGCGGCAAGGCCCGATGGATAGGGGCCAAAATAAAGGGCGGTATTTTTTATTCTTTTGCGCACCAGTTGCAGGCGGGGAAATTTTTCCGCCGGATCAAGCGACAGATGATAGTAGGTTTTATCGTCGCGCAGGATAACATTGTAGCGGGGATGATGCTTTTTGATCAGGTTGTTTTCCAGAATCAGCGCTTCTTTGCCCGTTGTGGTCGTAATAAAATCAATGTCATGTACCCGAGCCATCAAAAACGGCGCCATCGGGCGCGTATCCTTGCCGGAAAAATATGAGGCAATGCGGCTTTTTAAATCATTCGCCTTGCCCACGTAGATCACTTTACCCTGATCGTCGCGCATGATGTAAACGCCGGGACTGCGTGGAGCGGAAGTCATTTTCTCTTTTAACGTGCTATTTTCCGTCATCTCTATTCGAGAATAACACCTTCAAATTCTGTTTTGAGCAAGCCGTGGCGCATTGAACCATTATGTCAGATGATGATCGCCGCATAACTTTTCATCGGCAAATTTAACGCCGGCAGGTCGAGCAGTCTGATGAAGTACATGAAGAGCATGCGGAGCCGCTGGAGGCGCCGGCGTTGCCGTAGCTGTCCGAGCCGGAAGCGGCATTCTTTCCCAAAGCAAAGCTAGACATCATTTTGCTGACCTTTCTGGATCTGCATTTCGGACAGACGGCTTTCACTTTTTCATTCATGCTGATAGTTACAACTTCAAATTCATTTTTGCACTTATCGCATCTATATTCGTAAATAGGCATAAAAAAACTTCCTTCAGATCATCGCCCTCGTCAAAACTGCTTACGGCTGTCCGGGAACGACAATGCGGGACGCTTCCTTACGTTCCTGTTCCCTGGCCTCAGCAATCATTGCTTGAACGGTTTTTTCAATTGCGGCAGGCAACTTGGCGGCAGCTTCGCCGAGATTCTTCGCCCCTTCAATGTGGCACTGAACCGGCATCGGCCCTTTGGGGGACATGAGTTGGGCTACTCCGGTATAAATTACCTCCCTGCTCTCATCAACCGACCCGTCAATTTTAATTGGAGTGAAGCGCCGGATGGTGGCGTAAGTCAGATCGGTGAAAGTCTCTTCCTTGTACAGGTTATCGGGATTTATTTTAACATCCGTTATCTTGGCTTGCTGAAAATCATTCATGAGTTGTTTCCTCCTTTGTGGGATTATGCCCCGAAAAACAGAGGAAAACTTCAGCCTGAGCAGCCTCTTCTTTCGGATCAATGTTTGTTTCCGTACACTGAAAAGAGCAAATGGTCAAATGAAAAACGGCGTATACCTGAATCTTTCCCCGATCTTAATTTATCTTGTAGTTATGGATATAATTTAGTAAAATTCATCATGACGGCGTTGCCGGAAAGGAGCGGGAATATGGAAAACAAGCATAAATTCTCAATCTGGTATGTTCTCCTGGGTATATGGGTGGTGCTCATCATTCAAAGCTACATAGCTTCCATGTTCGCCGTTCAGGTGATACCTTACAGCCAGTTTCTCGGTATGCTGAAAGAAGGCAAGGTCACGGAAGTGGCGGTTACAGCCAATCAGATTGAAGGAAAAATGAAAGTCGACGGAGCCGCCGGAGAAACGAAGGTTTTCCGGACAGTCCGCGTCGACCCGGAACTCTCCAAGCTTCTGGATCAGTATAAGATCATTTTCAAAGGTGAAATTGAATCCACCTTTTTGAGGGATATTCTCTCCTGGGTTCTCCCGATTCTTCTGTTCGTCGGCATCTGGTATTACATGATACAACGCATGGGATCACAGCAGGCCGGCTTTATGACCTTAGGCAAAAATAAGGCCAAAATCTATATGCAGGATGAGTTGAACGTAACCTTCAATGACGTTGCCGGCGTGGATGAAGCCAAGCAGGAGCTGATGGAGGTTATCGAATTTTTGAAGACGCCCGCCAAATTTACTGAACTGGGCGGCAAAATTCCCAAGGGGATTCTTCTGGTCGGCCCGCCCGGCACGGGCAAAACAATGCTGGCCAAAGCCGTAGCCGGGGAGAGCGGCGTACCCTTCTTCAGCATCAGCGGATCGGAATTCGTGGAGATGTTCGTGGGTATGGGCGCTGCCCGGGTGCGCGATCTTTTCGAACAGGCGAAGAAGAGAGCGCCCTGCATTATTTTCATCGATGAGTTGGATGCCCTCGGCAAGGCCCGGGGATTTGGAACTCTCGGCGGACACGATGAGAGGGAGCAGACCCTGAATCAACTCCTCGTGGAAATGGACGGTTTTGACACTAAAGTCGGCGTTATCCTCATGGCCGCCACCAACCGGCCGGAAATCCTTGATCCGGCATTGCTGCGCCCCGGTCGTTTCGACCGCCATGTCCTTGTCGATCGTCCGGACAAGCTGGGCCGAAAAGAGATTCTCCAAGTTCACATGAAAAAGATTAAAATAGGACCCGAT
>DAOQVG010000198.1:0-4444 GCA_035341435.1 Smithellaceae bacterium | reverse complement strand
CCGTATTGGCGGAAATAAGCAGAACGCGCATATTTCTTTCCATTTCAAAAGAAATGATGTCCGGCGGCAGCATTACCTCTTCAGTGAAGGGCGTTCGCAGGCGCAGGGAATGGCCGCTACTCGGTAATCCCCTTCTGCGTCATAACCTGCGCATTGGTGAAAAATGCCATGCCGGTTTTCAGCCTCCGGAATCCGAACTTTTCGTAAAACCGTTCTCTGCCCGCCGCCGCATAAAGAATCACATTGCAGCCGGGAAGCCTCTCGAGAATCTTCTGCACGATCAGCGTGCCGACGCCCTGTCGCTGAAACTCGGGAACGACAGCAATATCGTAAAGGACCGCCTGGTAAACACCGTCCGCGAGAGCCCGACCGAATCCGATCATCCGGCCTGCCTGATAAGCAAAGACCGTCGTGTGGCTTGCGGCAAATGCCCTGCGGTGTTCGTCAGGCTCATGATAACTCATGCCGACGCTTTTCAACGTCTGAGCCACATCCTTCCAATCCACACCGGTCATGTCGTATCGGATTTCCATTTCCTTTTCTTTCACAAAATGTTCTCGTGTTTGAGAGCGTACCACTTCCCTGAAGAATATGCAAAGATCGCCCTGTGCATTAAAGAAGGAGTCAAGGTCTGCCTTAGACCTTTGATGCCCAGTTCTATTTGCTATAATTCTTTCTGTAATTTGCAATATCAAAAGCCGCACCGATTTCAACGAGCTTTTTCCCGTTGTCTCGCCCCTTGAACTTTTTCACCATCCACCAATTACATTTTCCTTGCATTGATATAATAAAATTGTAAGATGTCGAAAATCATGATGTTCTCATAATACCAATTGGAAACGGGCGAAGAATCATCATGCGCAAGATTGAGGATCAAAATCAGGAATTCAAACAGGTCTGGAATGATAACTGTCTGAAGACCATTTGCGCGTTTGCCAATACCACCGGGGGGAAACTCTACATCGGCATTGACGACGAAGGAAACGCCACCGGCGTGAAAGACGCCGCCCGCTATCTGGATGACATACCCAACAAGACCAAAGACATTTTAGGCATTACGCCCGCCGTCAAGATCAAAAAGAAAGCAGGCAAAGAGATTATTGAAATATCGGTAGAGCCGTCTTCCGCGCCGATTTCGTATCATGGCCGGTTCTTTACCCGCAGCGGCAGCTCGTCGATTGAAATCAAGGGCCATGAACTGGTGGAAATGCTGATGCGCAAATCCGGCCGTTCCTGGGACGGATTTATTGAAGAAGATGCAACGCTCAAAGACATCGACACCGCCGCCGTCAATAAATTCCGGAAGCTGGCTACTAAAAAAATCCCCGTCATTGCAAAAGAAAAAAATGTTACGGCCATCTTACAGAAATTAAACCTCCTGAAGCGCGGCAAACTACGCCGCGCCGCTCTTTTGCTTTTCGGCAAAAATCCGAAGAAGTTCTACATCACCGCCTACATCAAGATCGGCAAGTTTATCAGCGCGACCGACCTGATCAGCACGGACGATATTGAAGGGAATATTTTTGATCAGGTGGACCGGGCCATAGAAATGTTGCGCGTCAAATATCTGCTTTCCAACATCACGTATGAAGGCATTTACCGTAAAGACAACATGGAATATCCCGAAGAAGCCCTGCGGGAAGCCATCATCAACGCGGTGATTCACCGTAATTACATGGGAGCGCACACACAGCTTCGGATTGACCCCGACAGCCTGAACCTCTGGAATGAAGGAACGTTGCCGCCCGATATCAAAATCGACGATTTGAAAAAATGGCATCTGTCCCGCCCGCGCAATGAGTTTCTGGCCGACGCTTTTTTCAAAGCGGGCATGATTGAGGCCTGGGGCCGCGGCACGATTAAGATCGTTGATGAATGCAAGAAAGCCGGACTGCCGGAACCGGAATTCCGCCAAGAGTTCGGCGGCCTATCCGTACGCTTCCGGAAAGCGGATAAGGCCCATGAAAGGGCCCAGGTCGAGGACCAAGTCGGGACCAAGTCAAAACAGCACCGGGTGCAAATTGGAAGGCAGCTAGAGTCGCAGCCAGAGTCACGGCCAGAGTCACGGCCAGAGTCTCTAGATATCAGGATTATTCGACGCCTTGTTCCTACGCCTTTGAGCAAAGCAGAATTGTCTGCATTGCTTGGGCAGAAAGAAATATCCGGCCAATTAAACAAGATTATTCGTGAACTGTTACAAAAGAAAGTAATTGAATATACGATTCCCGATAAGCCCAACAGCCGCATGCAAAAATACCTGCTTACCGATAAAGGCCGGAAGATTTTGGTCACGATACAAGGAGATAAAAAGTAAAAACGTGATCGCACGCGTTGGGCCCGCTAAAGGTAGTTACTGGAAGATAGAAATCTAAATGTACCTGTGCCATTAATTTATATACCAAAGAGTTATTCGATTATGTGATTTTAAAGGTGCCTCAGATAAGAAACTTGACATGAATAAAAAACAAAAACTTGAATTAACCTGGATTGGGAAGGAAAACCGGCCGCGGCTGGAGCCGCGGATTTTACTGGAAGAACCGAAGAAATCGTATCATGCGCTTCACCGGGTGAGCGGTAAAGATATTTTCGACAATCAGTTGATCTTCGGCGACAACCTGCTGGCATTAAAGGCACTGGAGTCGGAATATGCCGGAAAGGTGAAGTGCGTATTCATCGATCCGCCTTACAATACAGGCAGCGCTTTTACTCATTATGATGATGGGGTGGAGCATTCCATCTGGTTGTCGCTCATGCGTGATCGGCTGGAGATTATACGGCGATTATTGTCAGAGAATGGTTCTCTCTGGATTACGATTGACGATAACGAGGCGCATTACCTGAAGGTCTTGTGTGATGAAGTCTTCGGGCGCGGAAACTTCATGACCAACGTAGTTTGGCAAAAAAGAACATCGCCGGATAACAGGCTTAGATTGGGTGATGCGCATGATAGCATTTTGGTATTCCGAAAAAACAAATTCTCTGGAAATGAATCATTTAACCAATTGCCTGTTACTGATTGTCGAACAAAGGATTTTAAAAATCCTGATAATGACCCAAGAGGACCTTGGGCTTCGACTGATTTCACTGGCATGACAGGTCATGCTACGCCAAATCAATTTTATACAATTACTTCTCCAAACGGCACTATGCATCCTCCGCCCGATGGCAGATGTTGGGCATTATCGGAAGAAACTTTTAAAAAATATTTAGCAGAGAATCGAGTTTGGTTCGGCAAAGATGGCAAGGCGAGACCGAGATTAAAACGATTTCTAAATGAGCTTGAAGGACAAAATTCATGGTCATGGTGGCCGAACACTGAAGTTGGACATAATCAAGAAGCCAAGAAAGAAGTTGTTGCTCTTTTTGGCGCTAACTCCACATTTGATACACCAAAACCTGAACGCCTATTGCAGAGAGTTCTAACTATCGCCACCAACCCCGGCGACCTTGTCCTTGACTCTTTCGCCGGTTCCGGGACCACCGGCGCAGTGGCGCACAAGATGGGACGGCGTTGGATCATGGTGGAGCTGGGCGACCATTGTCACACACACATTATCCCGCGTTTAAAAAAGGTGATCGATGGCGAATATTCAGGCGGCATTACCAAAGCGGTTAAATGGAAAGGCGGTGGCGGATTCCGCTATTACCGCCTTGCGCCTTCCCTTCTGGAAAAAGACAAATGGGGAAACTGGGTCATCAACAAAACTTATAACGCCGCCATGCTGGCGGAAGCGCTCTGCAAGCTGGAAGGTTTTACGTATGCACCCAGCGATACCGTTTATTGGCAGCACGGCTACTCCACGGAGCGGGATTTTCTTTATGTGACGACCGCCAATCTCACGCACCAGCAGCTTTTGCAGCTCTCCGACGAGGTCGGACCGGACCGCGCGCTGCTGGTGCTCTGCACGGCTTTCCGCGGCAAGGGCGAATATCCTAATCTGACCGTCAAAAAGATTCCCCGGCAGGTGCTTTCCCGCTGTGAGTGGGGTCATGACGACTACAGCCTGCAAGTGGAAAATCTGCCCCAAGCACCGCCCAAAGCCGGGCAGCAGAGTCTTTTCACCGAGGAGGAATCATGAAGGCAAAGCCATCCGAAAGAAGGCTGAAAAACAAGCCGGCGATTTACGATCGCATTTTGCGCATTCTGGAATCCGCCCGAAGTTCCGTTACGCGATCCGTCAACACATCACAGGTTGTGGCCAACTGGCTTATTGGCAGGGAGATTGTGGAAGAAGAGCAACAAGGAAAGGTCAGGGCCGGCTATGGAGAATTATTGATAACAGCATTGGCTGAGCAATTCAAGGGCGATGGGATCGCCGGTTATTCCGTGCAGAATCTGCGATATATGCGTCAGTTTTATTTAACGTATTCCGAACTGATTGCCATTCCAACAATTCGCCACGCACTGCGTGGCAAATCTTCTAAAACGGATGTTCCCCATGCC
>DAOQVG010000197.1:0-4454 GCA_035341435.1 Smithellaceae bacterium | reverse complement strand
AGTACGCTCAGATCCAGCACTTGCCCGAGCCTTGAGGTAGCCCACGATAATCGCCGAAAAAAATGCGCTGCACAACGGACTGGCTCCAGCTTCGCTTCCGCCAGCCGGTATGCGCCACCTTCCTGGCGACTGCGTCGCGATTGCGCCTTTCTACTCGTAATTTACGCCGTCACAGCTTTTCAAAAGCAGTTGTTAGGTAGATGAAACAAATGCATCAACCCGCAGCTTTTTTACCTTATAAAAGCAGAAAGTACGCAAGAACCGGATGAACCAGATTTAAATAATGATTAGTTTAATTTTATAGATTAATTTAAAGAAAATGGATTCCCGCCTACGTACCCTGATAACCTGAAGGTTACGCGAGGGCACAAGCGGGAATGACAATTGTGAAACAGATTTTATGATTTCATCTGCCCAAAAAAAACGCATTGTCCTTGTCCATCCGCGCGGCTTTAACTGGTTTCCCGGAAAGACGGATATTACCGACATCGCCAACCGGATGGTACCCCAGGGAATACTATCCATCGCTGCATATCTGGAAAAGGATGGTCACGAAGTCTTTGTTTATGACTGCCTTGGACCTCATGCTCCGGTTGATTTGAATGCACAGGTCAAGGCGATTCTGGCTTTCAGGCCGCAGATTGTCGGTTTTTCAGCGACTACTTCTTCTTTTCCTGATGCTGCCGATCTCGCCCAGAAAATCAAGGAACAATCTCCAACAGCTATAACTGTCTGCGGCGGTGTCCATGTGTCGGCGCTCGAAGGCGGGGTGCTCGATGATTATCCGTCATTTGACTATCTTGTGGCCGGAGAAGGCGAAATGACCATCGCGGAACTGGCCGCAGGTCTCGATGCTGCGGAAATTAAAGGGCTCATCCGGCGTCAGGGGACTCAAGTAATTACTAATGAACCGCGTACGAAAATTGCCGATCTGGATCGTCTGCCGTTTCCGGCCTATGAAAAGCTGGCTGGCTTTCCCCGCGATTACCATTTGCCGCTCTTCAGTTACATCAATACGCCCGGCTCAACAATGATCACCTCGCGGGGCTGTATGTATCAGTGTTCATATTGCGACCGCTCCGTTTTTAAAAAAGGGTTTCGCTATAATTCGGCAGATTACATCTACGAGCACATGAAACATCTGCGGACTAAATTCGGTGTGCGGCACATCAATATTTATGATGATTTATTTACCGCCAACCGTCCCCGGATTGTGGAGCTGTGCAACAAACTGAGCCGCTTCCCGCTGGGAATCAATTTCAACTGCGCCGTGCGCGTGGGCTTCACGGACGACGCCCTGCTGCGGATGCTCAAGGATGCCGGCTGCCTCACGGTTTCGCTGGGCATTGAATCCGCCGATCCACAAATGCTCGCCTGCCACAAATCCGGCGTGGCGCTGGACGATGTGCGCGATACGGTAAGACGCATTCAAGCAGCGGGCCTGCGGGCCAAAGGATTATTCATGATGGGGCTTCCCGGAGAAACGGAAGAATCCATTCGTCTCACCTCGGATTTTATAATTTCACTGGGGCTCGATGATATGAACATGGCCAAATTTACGCCCTTCCCCGGAGCGCCGCTCTGGGCGTCAATCAGGAAGGAAGGCACCTTTGAGGAAAACTGGCGGCTGATGAATTGCCTTAATTTTGTTTTCGTGCCGCAGGGAATTGATTCCAAAGAAAGGCTCGATCACCTGTATAATGAACACGTGAAACGCTTTTATTCTGATCCGGACTGGCGCAAAAAATTCCGCAAACGTTTATGGCAGCACCGGAAAAGCCTTATGTATCTGCTGCGCCACCTGCCGTCCTTCTGGTCGGCGAAGAATCAGTTTGAACCGGATAAATAACCGGTTATTCCGTTTCCAAATCAATGATGCTACCGCGGCGGCAACCACCCCCTACCCCCGCCAGCGGGTGACAGAGGCGACGAGGCGGGGTTCGACAAGCTCACCATGAATGCCTGTGAATTATAAGCCTGCCCTGAGCCTGCCGCAGGACCAACAAAGGGAGCGCTGAATTTGGAAATGGAATTAGGTTACGGCGCGTCTGTTTTGATCACGTTGGGAACATCTTTTGCTCCGGTATAGAAAACAATCAGCTTCACCGGGAAGCTGCCTTTGTTGACGCCATTGTGCCGGGTATTCATAACTTCGACAATTACGTCACCGGGATTGAACTGGCGGGATATGTTTCCTTCAATATCGACAGTCAAAAAACCGGACACGACGTAAGCATAAACCGGCACAGAATGCTTGTGCCAGCCGGTTTGCGCCCCGGGAGCAATATCAACTATCAAGGCGGTTATTTCCGGCTGATCAGTCTTTAAGTAAGCAACCGGCGCACCATTTCCGGTTGTTGCCGTTTTCAGGATTACTTTTGCCTGCACGCCGCCATCATATTCGTCGGCATTTAGAAAAGAGGGTGCCAATAATAAGCATATAACCAAAACCAATTTATTACAACGCACAATTACCTCCTGTTAAGTTTATTCGATTCAGGGGCGTAAAACCTTCTCAATTCGCTCGTACAGCCTGCTTTTCTATCCGTAAATTCCTGTAGAAAAGAATCATGTCGGTGATTACCAGCAATAGATTGATTATATAAAAGATAATGATGAAGTCATAACTGTAATATATCTTATGCAGAACTCCAGCCATGTAGCCTAAAGATACAATATACAAAAACACAACACTCTTCCCCTTCGTGGAGCGGGATGTGTAACTTTTATAAATGGAAAAAGGCCAGGAACTGCCGAAGCAGATCATCATTGTAATTTCAAAAACGTTCATAATGGTTCTTTAATTCCTTGTTCAAATATAAATGTCGTTGACTTAAAAAATTTACCTTCTGAATTCTCATTTTATAAAGGGAGATAGGAGGTAATTTTTATTATGCTTTGTAAAATCTCCCCTAACCCCTCTTTAGAAAAGAGGGGGGCTGTAGCGCTTCAGTCAATGACATTGATTCAGATACAACGCTGTTCTCTGTCCTGCAAAGATACATTAATGGTTTCATTCATACTTCCTGTACGATAGCCCTTAAGATCAAGAGCCGTGTACATAAAGCCCAGTTGCTTAAATTTTTTATAAATCTTGTTCATCAGATCCGTATCAAAAAAGAAACTGCGTTCTTCTGGTGAAACTTCTATTCGGGCAATTTCACCATGATGACGGACTCTCACCTGGCTTAACCCCAGGTCCATCAGAAACTGCTCCGCCTGATCCACAACCTGCAAGTTTTCCCGAGTTATCTTCTGCCCGTAAGGAAAGCGTGAGGCCAGGCAGGCGAAGGCGGGTTTATTCCAGGTTGGTAAATTCATTTTTCTGGACAGTATTCTTATTTCCTCTTTGCCCAAACCTGCTTCCTGAAGAGGGCTGGCAACGTCTAACTCCCGGACGGCCTGCATCCCCGGCCTGTAATCGTTCAAATCATCTACATTAGAACCTTCCACCACATGCCGGATATTATTTTCATGCGCCGTGGCAACGACTTTTGCCAGAAACTCCCTTTTGCAAAAGTAGCACCTCTCCGGCGAATTGTCGGCAAAGCCCGGCACATCCAGTTCGTTGAAAGAGACAACTTGATGGCTGATTCCCATTTCCCGGACGAATTTGGCAGCGTCCCGGAACTCTCTTTCGGGATACGCTGATGATCGAGCCGTTACGGCGATAACGTTATCGCCTAACACATCATGGGCGATCTTTAAAAGAAATGTACTGTCCACACCTCCCGAAAAAGCGACGGCAACGCTCTGCAATTGTTTTATTTGTTTTTTTAAATTATTTAACTTGCTTTCAATTTCCATGAAATATCTTCACCACAGCATAACAGTAATCAGCATATCCGGCAGATTACTGAAAGACACCCGCTTTGCAGGCTGTTCAAAAAGGTTTAGATGCAAGGCATCGCAAGGATCGAGCAGCGGAGCGTACTTTAGAGGTACGTGAGCAGCGAGAGCCAAAGCGTAACGCAGCAGATGAGCCTTTTTCAACAGCCTGCTACCTCAGTTTGTTTATCATACTCGCCATATACCCCGCGCCAAAGCCGTTGTCGATATTGACCACGCAGACTCCTCCGGCACAGCTGTTGAGCATGGCCAGCAACGCCGCAATGCCCTGAAAACTGGCACCATAGCCCACGCTGGTCGGGACGGCGATCACCGGCTTATCAACGAGTCCGGCTACAAGACTGGGCAGTGCTCCTTCCATACCGGCGGCAACGACTATTACCTTGGCACCACGGATAATATCCAGTTTGTCAAACAGGCGGTGGACACCGGCCACACCGACATCGACAATCCGCTCCACACGATTTCCGAAAATCTCCGCCGTCACGGCGGCTTCTTCGGCGACAGGCAGGTCAGATGTTCCTGCGGATACGACGGCAATATAACTGTCCGGCATATCCATCATTTTTCTTTTCACAGTGTTGGTTCCGGCCCGGGGATTATAC
>DAOQVG010000196.1:0-4455 GCA_035341435.1 Smithellaceae bacterium | reverse complement strand
GCAAACCCCTCTGAAGGATTTTGATATTGTCGGATTTTCCCTTCAATATGAATTGTCCTACACCAATGTTTTAACCATGCTGGATCTGGGCGGCGTGCCGCTCCGGCGCGTTGAGCGCCGTGATGGTGATCCGCTGATAATTGCGGGAGGTCCCTGCTGCTTTAATCCGGCGCCCTTGATTGATTTTTTTGATGCTCTTGTCATCGGCGAAGGCGAGGAAGTTGTCGCGGAAATTGCCGCCGCCATCCGGGCCGGCAAAACGAAGAGGCTTTCCCGGCAGGAGTCCATCCGGCAGCTGGCTCAAATTCCCGGCATTTATGTCCCTGCCGTCCATGAGGCAGGTAAAATTATAAAAAAAAGAGCCGTGGTTGATCTCAACCTCTGGCCTTATCCGGTCGCCCCTGTTGTTCCTTTGATGCAAACCATCCATGACCGCATTACTCTGGAAATAGCCCGCGGCTGTACGCGCGGCTGCCGTTTTTGCCAGGCGGGAATGCTCTGGCGGCCTTACCGGGAAAGAAACTCGTCCCTGCTCAAGGAAATGGCCGCTAAATCGCTGGCTAAAACAGGATATGACGAAATATCGCTGCTGGCTTTGAGCTCCGGTGACTACAGCCGCCTCGAACCCTTATTACAAGACCTGATGAACCGTTATCAGACCGACCGGGTCGCGCTGGCGCTGCCATCCCTGCGGGTGGAAACACTGACCGGAATATTAATCGACGAAATCAAACGCACCCGCAAAACCAGCTTCACACTGGCTCCGGAAGCGGGAACGGATAAAATGCGCCGGACTATTAATAAAGGTAATACCGCCGCCGAGCTGCTGGCCACAATCGACAAGGTTTTTGCCGCCGGCTGGAAGTCGGTCAAACTGTACTTTATGATCGGGCTGCCGGGAGAAACGCAGGAAGACCTGGAAGGCATTATCGACCTGGGTTATCAGGCGCTGCGGACAGCCAAACACCGCGGACAGATAACAATCAGCCTTTCTACATTTGTGCCCAAACCGCATACTCCTTTTCAGTGGCACCGCCAGATTTCCCTGGCAGAAACTTATGAAAAACAGGACTTTATCCGGCGGCAAATCCGCAACCGCAATCTTAGCGTAAAATGGCATGATGCCCGGATGAGCATGCTGGAAGGATTATTTTCCCGCGGCGATGAAAAACTCGGCCGGCTGCTGGAGACGGCATATAAGAAAGGTTGCCGTTTTGACGGCTGGACTGATGTGCTCAATTTCGACCTCTGGCTGGAAGCGCTGGCGGAGACGGGAATCAACCCGGAAGATTATACCCGCGAACGGGACATCAACGAAAAACTGCCATGGGACAATATTGACTGCGGGGTAAGCCGTGAATTTCTGCTGGCCGAACGGCGAAAAGCCGCCGATTGTCTGGATACGGAAGATTGCCGTACTTCGGGCTGCCAGAAATGCGGCGTCTGCGATTTCGTTAACACCAACAATGTTTTTTCGCTTGGCGAAGATAAAGCGTCCGGGACGCCTGATTTACTCCCACGCCCCCTTTCGCGGCTACCGATTATTGAAAAGCATTACCGTTTCACATTTACGAAAGCCTCACGCGCCCGTTTTCTCTCCCATCTGGAACTTTCCGGCGCGTTGCTCCGCGCCCTGCGCCGCAGCAGTCTGTCGCTGGCCTACTCCGCAGGTTTCCATCCGCACCCGAAAGTATCGTTTGCCGTGGCGACATCAGTCGGCATGGAAAGCCGACAGGAGTACGCCGATGTAACTGCTCAAAAATACCAGGATAATTTATCCTTTCTGCAAAAGGAGATCAATAATGCCCTCCCCGCCGGGGTGGAAATCCGGGAAATCCGGGAACTGGCTTTCGGCGAAAAAGATCTGGCGCAGGCATTGCGGGGGTTTTGCTATGAGTTGCATCTTCCTGCAGAAATTGATTCCGCGCTTTTGGCCGTATTGAAAGATAATATGCAAAAATTCCTGGCCGCCGCGGAATTTGTAATTCAGCGGAAAGCAAAAGGGAAAATTATTTCCAGGGATATCCGTCCTTTTGTGGAAAAAATGGAGCTCGATTCCGCTGAGAAGAAAGTGTCTTTAACCATACGGCATGCCCAGCGGGGATCGGCCAGACCCCAGGATATAATAGAGCATGTTCTGAAATTCAATGCCGAAGAAAGCAGGCAAATTCGTGTTGTGAAAGTGGCAACGCTGCTTGATTAGTAATATTTTCGTTGTTAAATCAAGATCTTGCCTATTTTCGGCCGACAGTTAAAAAATATCGGAGCAAATGTTAAATCTTATTGACAAACAGATGGAAATTAACTATAAGCTTCGGTCTTAATCACATGATAAGGATAAGCTTATGTATGCAGTTATAAAAACAGGTGGAAAACAGCATAAGGTAAGTGAAGGCGATGTTGTAGCCGTCGAAAAGCTTGCCGGTGAGAAGGGTACGGAAGTTATTTTTAACGAAGTTCTAATGGTTGCTGATGACGCCAATATTAAAATCGGCAAACCGTTTGTTGAAGGCGCCACGGTTACGGGAGAAATCGTAGTCCAGAAGAAGGGGCCCAAAATTCATGTTTTCAAAATGATCCGCCGCAAAGGGTTTAAGAAAAAAACCGGACATCGGCAGTCATTAACCAGCATGAAAATAAAGAAGATTTCAATTTAAGCGGAGGAAGTCATGGCACACAAGAAAGGCCAGGGAAGTTCTCGCAACGGTAGAGACAGCAATTCCCAGAGGCGTGGTATTAAAGTATTTGGCGGCGAGAAAATCCATGCGGGATCAATCATCGTGCGGCAGGTGGGAACAAAAATTCATCCGGGTAATAATGTCGGATTGGGAAAAGATTATACTATTTTTTCGTTGATTGACGGCGTGGTCAAATTCGAAAGACTCGACAAAACCAGAAAAAAGGTGAGCGTTTACGCCGCATAAAATTCCCCCATATTATGAACAACCATAAAAGGCGCTTAAATCAGGCGCCTTTTTCATTTAATAAAAACTGATGAAGTTTGTCGATGAAGTAAAAATTTATATCAGGGCGGGACACGGCGGAGCCGGCTGCGTAAGTTTCCGCCGGGAGAAATTCATTCCGCGCGGCGGTCCTGATGGCGGAGAGGGCGGCAAGGGCGGTGATGTAATATTTCGCGCCTCGGAAAGCCACCGCACTTTACTGGATTTAAGATACCAGCAGCAGTTTCTGGCGAAAAACGGCGACCCCGGCTCAGGGAACAACCGCAGCGGTAAAAGTGCTGCCGATTTGGAAATAGTAGTGCCTGTCGGCACGGTTATTAAAGATTTTGAGACAGGTGAAATCCTGGCCGATCTGCCTGCCGCCGGTCAAATCTACGTGGCCGGTCACGGGGGCATCGGCGGCAAAGGCAACGCTCATTTTGCCACTTCCACCCACCAGACGCCGCGCTTTGCTCAGGAAGGCATGCCCGGCGATGAACGCTGGCTTCAGCTGGAGCTGAAGCTGCTGGCTGACGTCGGCATCATCGGCTTTCCGAACGCCGGAAAATCAACTTTCATTTCGCACGTATCCGCAGCCCGCCCGAAAATTGCCGACTATCCTTTTACAACACTCACGCCGCATCTGGGTGTAGTTAAGCATCTCGACAGCAACAGTTTTGTTCTGGCCGACATTCCGGGACTGATCCCGGGAGCTCATGAAGGTCACGGCATGGGCATCCAATTTTTAAAGCATGTGGAGAGGACATCGCTGCTCCTCCATATTATTGATATTTCCGACGAAGCCAACAACAATGCGCTCTCGAATTTCAAGGCAATCAACAAAGAACTGGAATTTTACAATCCCCAACTGCTGGCCAAGCCGCAAATTGTGGCTCTCAACAAGATTGACCTTCCCCATGTCCGGGAACGGGCAAAAAAAGAAGTTGCACGATTCAAGAAAAAAGGCATAATACTGCATCCTTTTTCCGCCGCGACCGGCGAAGGCATCAAGGAAATACTCAACGAAATAATTGAGAAATTAAATCAAAAGTAAATTAACACCATGCATGATGACCTGCGGCTCAAAACTCTGGCCCATACCAAAAAAATTCTCATAAAAATCGGCTCCGCGGTACTCACCGGCGCGGACGGCCTTGATCTTAATATTATCAATTCTCTGGTCGCCGAAATGTCCGGGCTTGTGCGTCAGGGCTACTCAGTCGTCCTTGTCAGCTCAGGGGCGATTGCTTCGGGCAAACATCGCCTGAACATAACCGGCAAACTGAAAAGCATCCCGGAAAAACAGGCCGCCGCCGCCGTCGGCCAGGGCCGGCTGATGCGTATCTATTCCAAATACTTCGAAAAAAAAGGTATTCACGTCGCTCAAATCCTGCTGACTCTTTCCGATCTCACAAACCGGCAGAGGTTTTTAAACATCCGTAACACTCTTTCCACCCTGATGGACTGGAAGGTCATACCGATAATTAACGAGAATGATACCGTTGCCGTGGAT